>JBPCPB010000434.1:0-5596 GCA_050999735.1 Thermomicrobiales bacterium
GCTCCTGAACGCGCGGCAGAAACTGGCGGCGAAGGGGCTGGCGATGATCGTCGCGAATGACGCCGTCGCGAGGATTGGCGCGCGTGACAGCGCCGCGACCTTTCTCTATGCTGATGGCAGGGTGGAGGAGCAGCCACGGATGGCGAAGGAGGCGCTGGCGGAGCGTATCATTGACTGCGTTGTGACGCTTTTGGAAGAAGGGGTTTGAATCGGTGGAGCAGGCTTCCGCATGCCGTCCCGCGCTTGCAGGCTGAAGCCTGCTCCACCGGATTGCGGAGGTGTTTCCCTTGAGGCGGATCGGAGGAGGCGACGCCTGAACAAGTCCGTACACAAGAACGAGTTCATCAAGACCGTCGCGGAGCGAGCGAACGTGACGCAGGCGGATGCGTCTCGCGTCGTCACGGCCGCGCTGAAACTGATTTCGCAGACCTTGCAGGAGGGCGACAAGGTCGTCCTAACCGGATTCGGGACATTCGAGATGCGGCGGCGGAGCGCGCGCAAGGGAATCAACCCACAAACGGGCAAACCGATTACAATAGCGCCATCGGCGACGCCGGGCTTCACCGCGAGTTCGACGTTCAAGACGCAGGTCAACCTGAGCGGGAAGAAATAGGGAGGGCGCACGATGCAGGGCTTGTCACGCACGATGTTCCGCAGCCTGATGGGAGTCGCCTTCGCGGCACTCGCCACCTGGCTCGCCAACTATCTGACGGAACGCATCTTCGGCCCCGAAGAACTCGAAGCGGGCGACGAGCGCGCGGCGACGCACCGCGCCGCCTGACGGTCGGACGTGCGACTGCTGCTCATCATGAACCCGGTGGCGGGGCGGCGCTCGCCCGTCTCCGTCGAGCAGGCAGTCCGGCGGTCGTTTGACCGGCGGCGGATCAGCGCGACGATTGACACGGCGCCCACACGCACCGCGACGGACGCGACGCGCATCGCGCGTGACGCGCGCGATCGGTACGACATCGTTGTGGCCGTCGGCGGCGACGGCACAGTACGCGATGTCGCGTCCGGGCTGGCCGGTTCGGAGACGCCACTAGCGATTATCCCGAACGGCACCGCGAATGTGCTCGCCGCCGATCTCGGCATCCCCGTGCGCACCGAAGCCGCCGCCAATCTCCTCCGTGCGGGCGCGCATACGATCCGGCTCGATCTCGGCGACGTGAACGGCATGGCCTTTGTGCTCAACGTCGGCGCGGGCTACGCAGCGCGAATCATCCGCGAAACTCCCTGGTCGTGGAAGAAACGCATCGGCTTCTTCGCCTACCTCCCCGCCTCCGTGCGGGCGACCTTCGCGCGGGACCAAGCGCGGATGACGGTTGACATAGACGGTGAGCGACGATACGACGGCCGGGTACAGATGGTTTTCGTCGCCAATAGCGGCGGTATCGGTGGCCGGGCGATCCAGATCGCGGAGCGCGTGCGCTACGACGACGGACTTTTTGCGGTCGTCGTCTTCGGCCCCCGCTCCCCGATCGGCACGCTCGTCGCCTTCACGCAACTCGCGGCGCGTCGTTGGAGCCGGATCACGGGCGCGCAATACTGGGAGGGCGCGGAGATCGTCGTCGCCTGCGACCCCCCGATGCCGATGCAGGTGGACGGTGATGAGAGGGGCACGACGCCCTTCACGATCCACATGCGGCCCGCCGCGCTGCGTGTGATCGTCCCGGACCCTCCCGCATGAATGGCCGCCCGACGATCCCCTGGTTATACAACGCCCTTGCCGAAGCGTACGGGCCGCAAACGGCGTGGTGGCCCGCCGAATCGCCGTTCGAGGTCTGTATCGGCGCGATCCTCGTCCAAAATACGACGTGGCAGCAGGTCGCGCGGGCGATTGGGAACCTGAAGGCGGCGGGCGCGCTCAACTCGTATGCAATCCTCGCATTGCTGCCGGAAGGGATTGAAGACCTCGTGCGGCCCTCCGGCACGTTCCGGCAGAAGGCGCGGCGGCTGGAAACCTTCTCTCGTCACATCATCACCCACTGGGACGGCGATCTCGATGCGATGCTAGCTCAGGATGGCACAGCGCTGCGCGCGGAACTGCTCGGCATCTGGGGCATCGGAGAGGAGACGGCGGACGCGATCACGCTCTTCGCCGCGCGTCAGCCCGCCGTTATCGTGGATACGTACACGACGCGGATCGTCCGGCGGCTCGGACTTGCGGCGGAAGGGGAGACGCGGCATGACATCCGCTATCTGTTCACCGAGGCGCTGCCGCACGATGCCGACAGCATGCGCGCGATGCACGCGCTGCTTGTCACGCACGCCAAAACCCACTGTCGGGCGACGCCGCTCTGCATCGGTTGCCCGCTCGCCGACCACTGCGATTACTGGAAGGAGCACGCCGCATGAGCGTTGGAACAATCATACCTTTTCGCGAGCGATTAGACGGCGCGGTGGCGGCGACCGGCTCGCTTCTCTGCGTCGGCCTTGACCCAGAGATGGCGAAATTGCCCGCCGCGCTCCGTGCTCTGCCTATCGAGGAGGCATTGACGACCTTTCTTCACGGCATCATCGCGGCGACGGCGGATCTCGTCTGCTGTTACAAGCCGAACCTCGCCTTTTACCTCGCCCACGGCGTGGCGGGATGGAACGTGCTGCTCACTTTGCGCGAGACAATCCCGGCACATATCCCGATGCTCCTCGACGCGAAATATGGTGATATTGGCTCGACTGCCGCAATGTACGCGCGCGCCGCCTTCGATGTCGTCCACGCGGATGCCGTAACAGTCAGCCCGTACGTCGGCGGGGACGCATTGGCGCCCTTCTTCGCCCGCGATGATCGTGCCGCCTTCGTCCTCTGCAAGACCTCGAATCCCGGCAGCGGGGATGTGCAGGATGTGCCGCTCGCGAGTGGGGAGTCGGTGTCGCTGCGGATCGCCGCGCGCATCCGCGATTGGGGCGCGGCGCGACGCAACGTGGGGGCGGTCGTCGGTGCGACCTATCCTGCCGAGATGACGGCGATCCGTGCCGCGATTCCCGATGCACCGATTCTCGTGCCGGGCATCGGTGCGCAGGGCGGCGACCTCGAAGGCGCGGTGCGCGCCGGGATGGACAGCCACGGCGCGGGTATCCTCGTCAGCGCCAGCCGGAGTATCCTCTATGCCTCCTCCGACGACGATTATGCGGACGCCGCGCGCGCCGAGGCGTCGCGATTGCGCGACGCGATCAATGCAGCGCGCCAGAGTGGTTGAGATGGCGACGATCACCTTCGGCCCATACCACGCGGGCGATCACGATGCGGTCGTGGCGCTCCTCAATCTCATCACGGATGATGTCGGCGCGGACGTGCTGGCAGTCGCGAATGCGAAGCCGTCGCGCGTCGTGCAGGTCGCGCGGGATGGTACGCGAACAATCGGTGTCATCATCCTCGCATTGATTGAGTGGAGTGGTGACGCGCACCTGCGTTTCCTCGCCGTTGATGCGGCCTATCGCGGCCGGGGGATCGGTGCGGCGCTCATCGCCTGGGCACGCGAAACGGCGACCGCCGCTGGGATGCGCCGCCTCTACGTGGATACTTCGCACGACAATGTGCGCGGTATGCAGTTCTATATCCGGCAAGGATTCATCCCCGAAGTTTGCCGGTTCGACTTCTACAAGCCGGGCCTGCACCAGGTGAACCTGTGGTTGGACCTGCCGTATACCGGCGACGCACGGACGGGGAGTGGCGGCCGGGGCCGGGCGGTGCGCGCCGGAAATGCGATCACGATTGATCGCTACCAGGAGTCCGACCGGACAGTCGTCGTCTCACTGATTGACGCGATTACCTGGCAGGGAGACGGCCTCGGTGTGCTGGACAATGCGCTCCGCAACGACTGGGAGATTTTCGTCGCGCACGATAGTGACGCGCCCGTCGGCACGCTCCTGCTGCATATCACCCGTGGGAACGCGACGGCACATATCGGCATGCTCTCGGTGCTACCGGAGTACCAGAGCCGGGGCGTCGGCGCGGCGCTCGTCGGGGCGGCGCAATCACTGGCGCGGGAACGGTCACTGCGGCGGCTGACCGTCGGCACGGGGCACGCAAATTGGCGGGCGCAACTCTTCTATCTGCGCAACGGCTTCATCCCTGAACTCTGCCACCACGATTTCGGTGGCCCCGGCGTCCACGAAGTGCTGCTCTGGCAAGACCTGTAACGCCGTCAGGATGAAACCGATTGAACCGCAGAGACGCAAAGGGGAAGGGGAATTGAACCACGAAGAGCACGAAGAAAGGAAATGAGAATAAGGTTCTATCTTCTCTTCCCTTCTTCGTGCTCTTCGTGTCTTCGTGGTTCAAGGAGGTTTCTCAATCCCCGAATAGGGCGATCTGCTTTGTCTGGGCGCGCTCCTGGGTAGCGCCAATCGCTGCTTCGACGTGGGCGCGATCGGGGCCGACGAGGAAGAGGTGTTCGTGGTTGCGCAGATGGGAGATGGCACCGACTTTCTCGCCGCTCGGGTTAAAGATACCGATCTGCGCGCCGACGTACCGTTTGAAGTCGAGCGCAACAGACGCGACGTACCCTTTGCCGTCGAGCATTGCGGTGATTTCGTCGCGCGTGAAGTAGCCTTCGGAGTTGAATGAGACGAGCAAATAGGGCGCGCGGATCGCATGCAGCAGGTCGGCGAAGACCGTTCCCGCCTGCTTCTTCGAGTTGTACGCACTCTTCTCTGTGCGGCAATCTTCCCGCTTCTTCGCGATGCCATACGTGGGCGGCGCGTCGTTGCGGACGAACGTCTCCCAGATGTGGTAATTGCTGAAATAGGAGTGCTGATTGTAGGGCGGGTCAATGTAGACGAGGTCAATCTCCGCGTCCAGTTGCCGGACGAGGTTGTTCGCGTCCATCCGTGTCACGGCGCCGCTGCCGGGCAGCAGATCAGGTAGCCGCAGTTCCAACGGATTGTAGGAGCGGGCCGACCATCCCTTCAGATAGGCCATTTGCAGCCCGGTCGTCGAGTCCACGCGGTCGGCGGCTTCGATCAGCGAGGTGAGCAGAATCGCCCGCTCGGTTTCGTTCGTCGCCAGTGTATCTATGCCCGCGCGAATCGCGTCCATCTTCATGCCATTGAATGGCTGGAAATAGCGTGATTCTTCGCAAAACGTCTCAGTGATGTAGCCGCGTACCGGCGGCAGCGCCATGAGTTTTGTGAGCAGTCGCCGCAGCCGTTCGGCGGCCACGGATGCCGCATCCGTGGCAATATACGTTGTGCCGAAGGCTTCGCTATAGGTCGCGAGGTCATTGCTGTGGACCCAGAGACCACATCGTTTCAACGCCTGCCCGATCCGTGTTGTGCCCGCAAAGAGATCGCAAACCTGTTGCACGTCTGGCAGGCTGCGAACGATCCCGCTGATGTGCGGCACGAGTGTGCGCTTCGAGCCGATGTATTTAATCATCAGGGAGGGGAACCTCACCCCCCGACTCCCTCTCCATCGCGATGGAGAGGAGGAGTGAGTCTCCTGAAGATCGAGGCGTTTGGGGTAAGACACGGCATTGCGATGAGTCATCCCTCTCCATCGCAATGGAGAGGGGCCGGGGGTGAGGTTCCCCGTCCCGATGATTAAATACATCGGCTCGAAGCGCACGCTCGTGCCGCAGATCAGCGGGATCGTTCG
>JBPCPB010000179.1:0-4832 GCA_050999735.1 Thermomicrobiales bacterium
GGATGACCACTCCGTCGCGGAGTCTGATGGGCGTAGGCCAACGCCGGCAGCGCGCTTTGGCCTTTCTCCATCGCCCAGAAATATTTGGCGATCTATTAGCCGTCGAGCGTCGTCGGCAATCCGAAGCGCGCGAAGAGCGACGGATCGGCAAAGCGGACGAGCGATGCGATCGCCCCATCCTCGATCGCCAGCACCATCACCGCATGGGGGTAGTAGGCGCCCGCATTACCGTCTCGACAGTAGCCAGCGACCGCCGGTTGCCGGTTCGCGCGCGTTGGCACGAACCGGAACCGATCGAGCCGCCCGCCGCCCGGCACGGTGGCGAGGAACGCCCCGATCGCCGCCCGTCCGACATAGCGATCCGGCAACGGCGGCATCGTGAGGAGGGCATCCTCGGTCAGCAGCGCGACGATTGAGGGAACGTCGGCGGCATGCCAGGCATCGGCCAGGCGGCGGACGAGCGCTTGCTCGGTCACGGTGCTGGTTTGGGAATGGGCGCGCGTCACCCGCCCGGCGAGCCGTTCCCGCTCCAGCGTCGCGCGGGCGCGCTGGAGCGCGCTGTTGACGCCTGCCACGCTGGTTGCCAGCATCGCCGCCACCTCGGCGGCGGGATAACCGATGACGTCACGCAGCAGGAGGGTGGCGCGCTGCCGGGGCGGGAGAAACTGCACGGCGGCAACGAAGGCAAGTTCGACGCTCTCGTCTTGCTCGACGATTGCCTCCGGCCCCGGCGGGGTTGGTGCGAGCGCATCGAGCAGGTGATCGGGATATGGATCGAGATGCATCGGCTCACCCTCCTCGGGAAGCGATAGCACAACCTCGCCACGGCGGGCGCGCCGCGCCAGCATCGTCAGGCAGACATTGGTGGCGATCCGATAGAGCCAGGCGCGGAACGGGGCGCGCGGCGCGAAGTGATCGAGATTACGCCAGGCGCGCAGCAGCGTCTCCTGCAAGGCGTCGTCGGCATCGGCGAGTGAACCGAGCATCCGGTAGCAATGGACATGAATCTCGCGCTCGTGTGGCAGTGTCAGCGCCGCGAACGCGCCATCCTCCCCCGCTTGCGCCGCAGCCAGGCGTTCCATCTTCGTTTGCTCGCTCTCGCGAACGTTTGTCTCTCTCGTCACGCGCCCCTCTCATCCGGTGCCGGAACGAGGCGCTCGCCTGCGCGCACGCCTCATCCCGAAAACCATCAGCCCGTCGTGGGCATTTCACGCGGGCCTCTCATCCGCCCCGCACGCCATACGAGCCGACTTCGCGCAAGACAGTGGTCGTTGGCGGCTCGTCGCAGCGATCACCGATCCCTTCCTGGAAAGCGCGGAAAGCTGCGACATCCATGAGCGGGCTGCGACCGTCCGCACTCTCGCTCGTCGCGACATGCACGAAACTGACGCCGTCCTCCAGAACGAAGGTGGCATACCGTAGCCCCGCCGGTGTGTTCTCGTGCAGTTCCTCGTACACCCGCCGCACCAACTCCTCGTTGCGCGCCGCCTGCTCGGGCTTGACTTTGTAGCGTACCATTACTTGCCGCATGGCTGACCTCCCAGTGAGTGAGTGTATGTGCGCGCCAATCCGGCGCCTACTGATAGAACCCGCCGACGGCGTCAAACTCATCGGCGCCGCGCTGAAAGCATTGCGATCATGCTTCCCATGCAACATGCAGACCCTCTTGCAGCGTTCGATTTGCCGCGAATACAGCATGAGCCTGTCGCATGACTCCCTTCAGTCGGCCGCCCTCGCTTCAGACAAGACTGCCTCCTCGTCGGGCAATGCCTGGACGCGTTCAGTGGCGCGTGGGAACGCGATCCCGGAGAGTATCACGCCAGCGGCGGCCAGAATGACGATCACGATGAACGCGGACCGGAAGCCGTCAATCGCTGCGGCCTCGCGCGCCGTTGCGAGCGCGCTCTGACTCGCGTCTCCAGTTCGTGTCACAAGCACCGTCGAGACGGCGGTAACCCCGACCGCTCCACCGATTTCCCGCATCATCTCCACGAGTCCTGACGCCAGGCCGACTGTCGAATCGGCCACTCCCGAGAGCGCGCCGATCTGGACGGTTGGCGCTGAGAGGCCGAGGCCGATTCCTACCAGGAGAAACGCGGGAAGGAGGTGCTGAAGATACCCCGCCCCCTGCGGAACGCGCGTCATCCAGAGGGCGCCCACGGTAAGGAAAGACATCCCGATAACCAGGAGCCGCCGGACGCCAACCGACGACACCAGCCGAGCTCCCGCTACTCCGGCGCCGACAAATGCCGTGAGCGAGGTCGCGAGCCACGCAACGCCCGCACGGGCCGGGGAGTAGCTGAGGAGTTGCTGCATCAAGAGCGTGCCCAGAAAGACGAAGGAGTAGAATGCACTGAACAAGAGAAAGGTCACCAGATCTGCGGCAACCATGGTGCGGTTCCGCAGGGCGATACCCGGCACGAGCGGGGCTTGGGACTGGGATTCCACCCACACGAAGAGCGCCAGGAGGATAGCTGCCCCGGCGAAGATCGCGAGCGTCGTCGCCGATCGCCAGCCGTGGTCCACTCCGCGATTCAATCCGTAGACGAGCAGCAGCAGCCCACCGGTCACCGTACTCGCCCCGGCGGCATCATAGCGGCGCGCACCGGCGTCAACTCGGTCGGCTGGCAGCAATCTGACCGCGAGCGCGACGAGCAGGAGGCAAATGGGGACATTGATGAAGAAGATCCATCGCCAGCCGGGTCCGTCGGTGAGCAGCCCGCTCGCGATGACACCCACGGAAGCCGAGGAGCCACCGACCGCACCAAAGATACCGAGCGCCCGATTTCGTTCTCGCCCCTCGATGAACGTGACAGCGAGGATTGACAGTGCCGACGGCGCCACGAGTGCCGCCCCAAACCCCTGAATTGCGCGAGCGCCGATGAGCAGCGCGGCTGACTGTGCCAGTCCGGCGAGCAGCGAGGCGCTGGAAAAGAGCGTCAATCCAACGAGGAGGATCCGGCGTCTTCCGAGCAGGTCCCCCAACCTTCCCCCTAGTAAGAGGAAGCCGCCGAGGAGCAATCCGTATGCGATGACGACCCATTGCAGCGTGCTCTGGCGCAGGCCGAGATCCCGTTGGATAGATGGAAGAGCGACATTGACGATAGCGAAATCCAAAACCACCATGAACTGTGCCATGCATAACAGGGCCAGGATCAGGCCCTTCCTGGTAGCGGGCGTATCCATATTCTCTCCTGCGTTCTATTTTTTGTCAGACTGTTGACTGATTCGGATCATCCGCCGTTCGCTGAATGACCACTGCATCATGGGGTCTGGTGGGAGCGGAGCCAACGCCGACAGCACACGTTGACCTGCCTCCATCGCCCGGAAACACTTGTAGCGCACCATCACTTACCGTATCTCTGACCTCCTGATGAGTGTCTATCCGCACGCCAATCCAGCGCCTACCGATAGAACCCGCCAGTTTCGTCAAACTCATCGGTGTCGCGCGCAGTCGCGCATATTCGAGACGTGCGATCAGTTCCCGCAAGTACTGATGTGGACGCTGAGTGACGAAAGTTGGCAACGTGTGGTACGGTGACCGCCCCTGATGGGAGATAGAGCGATGCAAAGAGGCGCTTGTTATCTGTCAGGGCCGGGTTGTGTGGAGGATCGTAGGGCCTGCGCCCCGTCCACCTTATTCTCAGAGGAGATGGCGCTCGGTGGCGAGGGCGACCGCTTGCGTGCGGCTGGTAGCGCCGAGTTTGGTGAAGATCGAAGTGACGTGGAAGCGGACGGTGCGCTCGGAGATGAAGAGGGCGCGTCCGATCTCCTTGTTGGCCAGCCCCGCGGCGATCAAGCGCAGCACCTCGTATTCGCGCGCGCTCAGGATGCCGTCGCCGCGCCGGGTGGAACGCACCACCGCCACCAGCCGCGACGCGACGCGCGGATCGAGATGCGATCCACCGGCGACCACGGCGCGGATCGCCTGGGCAATCTCTTCCGTCGGTGCGCCCTTGAGGAGATAGCCATTCGCCCCGGCTTCGACCGCGCTGAAGACGCGCTCGTCGGTATCGTAGGCGGTGAAGATGAGCACCCGCGTCTCCGGGCTGGCCGCCGCGATCGAGGGGATCGCCGCCACGCCGTCCTCTCCAGCCAGTTCCAGATCGAGCAGCGCGACATCGGGGTGTAGGCGCCCGATCTGCGTTACCGCCTCCGCGACGCTGCCCGCCGCGCCGACGACCGCGAAGTCCGGCACGTCCCCGAGAACCATCACCAGTCCCTGCCGGACGATGGGGTGGTCATCCACCACGAAGACGCGGATCATGGCCGGTCATCCTCGGGGAGCGGCACGGTCACGCGCACTGTCGTGCCGCGCCCCGCGCGCCCCTCGATGCGCAGGGCGCCGCCCAGAACCCGCGCCCGCTCACGCATGCCGAGCACTCCGTACCGCCCCTCCCGCCCTGCTGCCGCATCGAACCCTTGTCCGTCATCTCGCACCACCAATTGAACGCGCGGCCCGCGCGCCCGCACCGTGATCGCCACGTCCGCGGCGTGGGCGTGCAGGCGCACGTTCGCCAGCGCCTCCTGCGCGATGCGGAAGAGTTCAGCCTCGACGCGTAATGGCAGGTGAAGGTCACCATCGGCATAGACACGAACGCGAATACCGGTCTCCGCAGTGAAGGCGCGCCCCATCGCACCGAGCGCCTCGGCGAGGGATTTTCCCGCCAGGGGTAGCGTGCGCAGGTCGAGGACCGAGCGGCGGGCCTCCTCAAGGCTCGCGCGACTGAGCGCCAGCGCCTGCTCCAGCCGCTCCCGCGCGCGCGGGGGATCGCGCTCCAGATAATTGAGACCACCCTCGATGTGCAGCATGATCGCCGTCAGATCCTGCG
>JBPCPB010000470.1:0-5553 GCA_050999735.1 Thermomicrobiales bacterium
CACCTTGTTGAGCGGGTTCGTGGCACCATCCTCACCCGACCTCTGTCCGCTCGGCTGGACAAGGGAGAGCATAGCGCCTATTTTCATCTGCCAGTAGCACCGCGCCGCGGTATCGCCCTTGTTGAGATGCACAGCAAAGTGTATGAGAAGCGGCCGGACATCGGCGCGATTATCCACACGCACTCGCCGTACGCGACCGCATTCGCAATCGCGAACAAACCGCTTCCCTGCGTCTACGAAGCGATGGCCCGCTTCGATATGCATGACGGCATTCCCGTCGCGCCGTATGCGCCACGCGGATCGAAGGAATCAGTCGCGAACATCCTCGGCGTGATTGGCGAGAAGACGCGCTGTGTCCTCCTACAGAACCACGGTATCCTCGCCTTTGGCGAAACAATCGAGACGGCGACGATGATGGCGCTCATTCTCGAAGAGGCGGCACATATGGCGATCCTCGCGGAGTCGCTCGGCGGCGTGACGGTCATCCCGGAGGATCAGGCATTCTATGCCCTCCAGCGCACCCGGCAGTATGCCGACATGCTCGTCACGCCAGCGGACGGCGAGTAGGATCATCCATATCAACGTGATTGGACGGACACAAGAGCGCCCCGGCACCCATTGCGGGTCGCCGGGGCGTTCGAAGGAAGGAGAGGAGAAGTGTGCTAGTTATCGCCGTCCGTGGCAGCCTTCGGCGCTCGCTTATAGGAGCGCGCGCAGAGCGCCGCGCCGACACCAACCGCCGCCACACCGGCAACGACTGCGGCTGTAACGCCATTATTCGTCTCTTGCTTCGGTGCGCCCGTCTGTGGCATCACCGTCGTTGTGCCGCCGCCGGTTGACGTCGTTGCCCCACCCGTTGAGGTCGCGGCACCGCCGGTACCCGTCGCCGCGGGCGCGGTCGAACCGCTGCTCGCACCGAGGATCGGCCCCGCTGCTTTGAGGACATCCGCCTTCGTGGCCGGTGCAGCGAAGGCGCCCGCTACCGGCGTCACTGCCCCTTGCCGCCGCCAGATGCTCGCGTGCTCTCCCTCAATGTTGTGGATCTGGACCGCGACAGTCAGGAGGTCGGGACTCTGGATGGACGACGCCGCGCCGAGATAGGCAGCCGCACCAAGGTCCTCGACGGTGATGAGGAACTTGACGATGTTGTCCCGCGTGTCGAACGCCGGGAAGTTGTACTTCGCCTGCGCCGCGACGGGTGTACCGCCCAGTTTCTGGATCGTCTGCGTGATTGCCTGAACATGGGCGGCTTCGTGCGCGCCGAATTGCGTCGCATATCCCTGCTCGTCGCCCGTCAGTTTCCCGCTCGCCACAATCTCCTTATACATCTCGTTCTCGAGATGCTCCAGGGTCAGTGCATAGTTCAGAACATCGAGATCGTTTGTGAAGTCTGCCATAGGATTCCTCCTCGTATGCGCGTTCGGCGTTTAGCCGAGCAGCGGCTTAACCTTTGCGTTCACTTCGTCCGTCGTAAAGCTCTCCGAGAGCGCGCCGGAGACGGGCGTCTTGTTCCCCGCTAACTGCTGCGTGATGGCGAGTTGCCGCGCCTCGACCTGGACGATCGAACCGGCGACGCCGAGGAGCGACTTGTCCGTCAACTTGTTCGCCGCGCCCGTGTACGCACCAACGCCGACCGGCTCAACGGTGTTGAGGAACATGAGGACCTGATCCGCAGTCTGCGTTTTGAAATCGGGGAACTTGTACGTGCCCGGTTTGGCGATGTTCGCGTAATTCGCACCCTGAAGCGCCTTGGTTAGCGCATCCACATGCGCTTGCTCGAACGTGCCGAACATCGTTGCGAGGGTCTGGGCATCGCCCGTCAGTTTGCCGCTGGCGACGATCTGCTTGTACATCTCGTTCTCAAGATGTTCGAGGCCGAGGGCGAAGTTGAGGATGTCAAGGTCGCCCATCGTCGCGGCGAGCACGGACTCCGCGTAGCCGAAGCCGAGGTTGAAGAGATTATTGCCACCCATTGCGAGCGCGCTTGCCGCGCCCACAGCGCCCGCCGCGCCCTTGAAGAGGGTCCGCCGGTTGAACTCGGTCGTGATCAGTCGGAGATAACGATCCTGCATGATGATTCTTCCTCCATGAGTCCCGACACCGTGTCAGGAATGCTATCCGGGATGCTCGTCGCGCGCCGAGCGGCTCCATCTGAACCCTCATACGCAAGGGCAGGTGGATCGGATCAATGGAGGGTATCTGCGTCTGGTAGCGTAGGCTTCAGCCTGCGTTTTTTTCCTCGAAGTCTCTTGCCTATGGAGGACGCAGGCTGAAGCCTACGCTACCGATTTAATGACGCGCGCCACGCGGATTTGTGCCGCGTGCTCCACCGCGTGGCTCGCGTAGATTTCCAGCCAGTCCTCGGCGGTATAGCGGCCGGTATCGGTGTGCGTTCCCGCGCGTGCCCACTCCGCATCGGTCATCCGGTGGAGGATTTCGGCGGTGGCGCGGCGGGCGGCCTTGAATGCTTCGAGCGAGGCGGTCACGGGCCGGTCGTAATGGAGCCGCCGCGCGAACTCCTCCTGATCGTAGCCAGGGATCGTCGGATTCTCCGCCGCGAGGAGCAGCCGTAACCGAATCGCCGAGGTCATCTCACTGTCTGCCAGATGGTGAATGATCTCCCGCGTCGCCCACTCATGCGGCGCGGGCCGCGCGTCCATCTCCGCGTCCGTGATGCCGTGGAGCGCGTCCACAATCAACTGATAGCCGCTCTCGTATTGCGCGATCAACTCCGCGCGCCGGTCCAGATTCATCCGCTCGCTCCTTGTGATCGCTTTTCTCTTCGCGCATGTACGCGTAACGAATGCCCCGCTCTTACGAAGATTGGCTGGAGACGAAGCGATAGCCAATGCCCCATTCTGTCTGGATATACGGGACATGTTCGGGAACGCCACCAAGTTTCTGCCGCAGCCGCCCCACGAAGACCTTCAGGTAGTGTACATCGCGGACATACTCCGCGCCCCAGACATGTGTGAGCAGGAAGCGATGTGGGAGCACCGTGCCGGCGTGCTGCGCCAGCACTGCCAGGAGGCGAAACTCCGTGGAGGTAAGATGTACCGTATCGCCCCCAACGCGCACCTCATGGGTCGCGAAGTTGATGGATAAATCGCCGAGCACAACGGTTGAATGGGAGGGAATGGGCGATTCGTTCGTCCGCCGCACCAGCGCCCGCATCCGGGCGAGGAGTTCGAGATGATCGAAGGGTTTCGTCAGGTAATCATCGGCGCCGAGATCAAGCGCGCGGACTTTATCGAGCGTGTCGCTATGTACCGAGAGCATCAGGATCGGCACCCGGGACGCCTCGCGGATACGCCGACACACCTCGAAGCCATCCGGTGCTGGCATCGCCACATCGAGAATCACGAAATCCGGCGATTCGGCGGCGAAAGAGCCGAGTGCCTCCCGGCCATTGACCGCAATCGTCACCTGACACTCCGGCCAGATCATCCGCGCGCCAAAAGCGAGCACCTCGGCGACGCTGCGGGTATCCTCGGCAATCAGCAACTTCAAAGACATTATTCCCCTCCTTTCGCGGGGCAGGGCAGGAGAATGTGGAAGACCGCGCCGCCCCCCGGATCACTCTCCGCCCACATCCGCCCGTCGTGCAACTCGACGATTCCGCGCGCGATTGCCAGCCCAAGCCCCGAGCCACCGAACCCCGTGACACCGGGCGGCGCACCCCGATAGAAACGTCGGAAGATCGCTTCCGGCTCACCGGCCGGGATACCCGGCCCATTGTCGCGTATCATGAGATGAATCTCGCTGACCGTGGCGGCACCACTGATGACGATGTGCGTGCCCTCCGGTGTATAGCGGTGGGCATTGGCCAGGACGTTCACCACGACCTGCTGCAACCGCCGCGAATCGCCCTCGCAGGGGAGTGATTCGGGCAAGTCAACGTCCAGCGTCTGTCGCTTCTCCGCAAGCAGGGTCGCGACGGTCCCGGTTGCGTCCGCGATGGCGGCGCGCATATCGAAGGGCTTGCGATCGAGGCGCAACACGCCCGCCTCGATCTGATTGAAGGCGAGCAGGTCGTCAATCATCACGCCGAGATACTCCGTATTGTGCCGGATATTGCGCAGTAGTTCCGCCTCGCTTGGTTGGAGGCGGTCCAGAACGCTGGTCTCGATCATACCAAGCCCGGCTTTGGCGGCGGTGAGCGGCGTGAGCAACTCGTGAGAGACCGTCGCGATAAAGTCGGCTCGTACTTGATCGAGCGTCGCCAGTCGCTCGGCCTCGGCTCTGACGTGGCGAGCCGCGTCATGCTCCAGAGTGAGGCGCCGCGTGACGATCGCCATGCCTGCCCCGACCAGACCGAGCATGACGAGGCGGGCAACGAGTTGGCGAACGTCTCGAGGGGTTGATGACCAGAGGGGAAGCATGGATTCGATAACCGCTGCCACGATGGCGACGACGGCGGTGTAGAGGAGTGTGTCGCGGAGCGTTAGACTGGCCGCTGCGGAGTCAACGGCGAGGAAGAAGAGAACGAAGAGCGGCCCGCCCGGTTCCGTGCTGACCAGATAGAGTACGGCCGCGACCAGCAGATCCGTGAGGGCGACCCACGCGAAGGAGCGCAGGTTCGGCCGCCAGCGTTGCAGCAGACCGATGACGAGGTTATAGCCGATGAAGAGAAGGATGAGGACCCAGTTGGGCACTCCGCTGCGACTCGGCCCCGGTCGTACCACGGTGATAAGCAGCAACACCGCCAGGGTTGCCCAACGCAACCAGCGGAGCGCCCAGTTCAGGAACCGGTAGGTTTCCAGCGGGACGGGGCGTGTGATGTTCGCGAATCCATTCATGCGCATTACCCTATGAACATTACTCTATGAATAGGATCATACTCCCGAGAAGTGACATTTTCCTTACGCAATTAGGGTACCATCAAAATAGTAATCTCCTGAAAGGGTCACTCACGATATTTTCGATTTCATTCTACTCCGTATCAGCGTGACGCACCTGTCTCTCGCTCGCAACATGCTGAAAGGCCATCCCATTGCTGGGATGGCCCTTGACACCAGAGAAAACCGGATCGTTCTTCGTAGCAATGCGCGTTGTCCCGACGGCAAACTGCGGTCGGGGCAACGTGGCCCTTTACAGGGAGCGCATAACAATCGGACAGTTGACAATGATGCCGGTCGAGCCGAATTTCTTGCCCCCCGGCCCGGTAATGAACCCTTGCTGGACCATCGCCAGGTACTGGAACTCATCAATCAGCCGCGAGCGATAGCCCTTGGTGATCGCGTCCTGCGTCCACTCGCCCAGGTTGAGGTCCCACATCGGGCTATAGTCAAGGGCGACGGTCGGAATACCGCCGATGACATGGAGGGGTGGCGCGGGCATTCCGTCGGCGGTCTTATCGGTCAGCGCGCTGAAGAGCCCCTGCCGTTGCGGATTATCCATGCCGACCGGGCCATTTGTGGTGACAAAGAGGCGCTCGATCGCGCTGAATGCGCTGTCGTCGCGACCTACCTGAATGTGTCCCATGCCCGGCGCGAAGGTTCCCGAATCGAGCGTTGCAGTGGCGGCATCTGACGCATCGGTGCTGATGTAGAA
>JBPCPB010000484.1:0-9624 GCA_050999735.1 Thermomicrobiales bacterium
GGATTGCAGGCTGAAGCCTGCTCCACCAAGTTAGCAAATCATCCGTGACAGAACACTAAATACAATAATGGGACACACGCCTGAGAGGTGAAACGGAGATGGCAAAGGCAGCATCGAAGCATACGGAGAAGGCGGCACGGCCCGCGAAGCGCGAGCCGCGTCCACGGACGCCGTTCAGTTCCTCGGATGCGGCGCTCTGCCTGCTCCTCCTCCTGGCTGTGGCGGGTGTCGCTACTCAAGCGATTGAACTGACTGGCACGGTGCGCCTCCTGATGCTTGTCGCGACCGGCCTGAGTCTGCTGATCGGCGTCTGGCGCCCCCGCATCTGGGCAACGATCCCCGCGATTCTGATTGTGGCGGGCGGTGCGGTCGCGGCGGCGTATATGATCGAGACAAATGGGACATCGCTCGTGTGGATCGCGATGAGCGGGGCGATCATCGCGGTACTGGGCTTCGGGGCAATCTGGGTCAGTTCACTGCTGCGCCGCGTCTACCATCGGATGCGCGAGAACCGCCGAGTGATTGAGGCGCTCACGCAGATTGATCCCGCGACGGGTGTCTTCAAGCCCCATGCGGGTCGGGAACGCCTACGCGCCGAGGTCACGCGCGCAGTCCGCTATCGCCGCCCCTTCAGCCTCCTCGTCGGCAAAGCAAAAGACTGGGAGATGGAAGTGGAGCGCCGGGGGATCGCGACCGCGCAGGAAGTCTTCGCTGAGACGCTGCGGACGGCGACGACGGTGCTGCGCAACAACGACATCATCGCCAGCGAACCCGACTACTCCTTTCTCGTTATCCTGCCGGAAACGACCGCCGATGGGGGCGAAATCGCCGCACAGCACATCCAGGAGGCGGTGCAGGGATTGTTGGACGTTCAGTTCAGCCTCGTGCAGTGCCCGGACGATGGCGAAACGGAAGAGGCCCTCCTCCGGGAGGCGTATCAGGCGCTCGCCTTCGCGGAGATGGCGAACCTTCCCCTCGTCAGCCGCCGCGCGCTCATCGGGGAATAGGGAACCTCACCCCCGGCCCCTCTCCGTCAAGCGGCGAGAGGTGACTTGTCGCGACATCGTGCTGTTCAGCAAACATCGTGCCTCTGGAAAGTTGCTCCCCCTCTCCACGCGATGGAGAGGGTGTGGTGGGTGAGGTTTATTCCCCGTTCGGTTTGCGCGATGTATTGAGAATCGTTTCGAGGTCGTTGAGCGCTTTGGCGAGCAACTGGTCTTCCGCAATGGTTCCGTTGGTGATGGGCGGAGCCGTGACGACCGGAGGCGATGGATGTGGTTTGTTATGCGATTCGTCCGTCGTCACAGCGGGGGACTCCGCCGCGACGGAGGGGGCAGTATCCGGGTCGTCGGTGACCATATGGGGAACGATGCCGCGCGCTGCCTGACTCAAGAGGCTTTCCGCGAGCGATTCCAGTTCCACGACTGCCTTCTGGCGCCGCTCGCATAGCGTGCCGATTTCCGTCTCGAATCGCTGCCGTTCGTCCGCCATTTCCGCTTCATACCGCGCGCGCTCATCGGCCATTTCAGCCTCGTAGCGCTGCCGTTCTGCCATGGACTCGCGTCGAATTGCCGCGACTTCCTCGCGTGCCTTCGTCTCGGCCGCCTCGATCTCCTGTCGGGTCTGCTCGCGGAGTGTCTGCGCCTCCGTCCAGGCATCCACGACGAAGCGTACCGCCTCCTCGCGAATCGTCTCCGGTCGGTTGGCGATTTCCTGGTTTTCCTGCTCCAGCCGCGCGACGCGTTCCTGGAGGGTGGTGGCGAACTGACTCGCCTCATCCCGATCGGCGGTCGCACGGGCAAGCCGCCCTTCAAGCTCGTTGACGCGGGCATGGAGCGCCGTCTGCTCGCGCTGGCATTCCGCGGCAAGATGTTCGACAACATCCGGCGGCACACCCCAGAGACGCCGCCGACGCAGCAACGCTTCGTATTCCGCCCCTGACATCGCGTAACCCCCGATCCCCTCAATACGCATGTGCCGCCCAATCAATGGTTACGTAGGTTTTCAGCCTGCACCTGCGACGCGTGATGCAGTCGCGACGGTTCATACACCACCTGCTGCCTATTCTACGCGATTGGCTTAGCTTTCGCAAGTGGTTCTTTCTGTACGTTTTATACGTACGTACACCTCTTTGTGGCGACTTGGATAGAGACGACCGAACATTGCTTATATGTGAGTTGAAGTACCAAAGAGGAGGATTCTTCTCCGTAAAGGTCGCTGATTGCTTATAACCGGTACTGTATCTACCCAAGTATCGCTATTTTCATCACGTTGTACTACCATCAAGGTCACGGCTGAGTCGCTGGAGGAGGGTGAGCAATGGGAATGAGAGAGTTTGGGAACGCGATCCGCACCGCGCGCGTCAAAGCGGCGATTAGCCAGAAGATGCTGGCGGATCGCGTTGGTTTATCACGGGAGTCTATCTCCAATTACGAGCGGGGTGAAGTGCAGGTCATCTCCCCGGCGCTCTTAGAGATGTTCGCCGCCACATTGAGCCTTGATCCGCGCAACCTCGCACGAATTGCCGGCTACCTCAGCGCCGACGATACCCCCACCACGAACGGCAGCGGCATGAAGACCGCGCTGATCACCGGGATCACCGGGCAGGATGGTTCCTATCTCGCGGAATTCCTCATCTCGAAGGGATATAAGGTCTACGGCATGGTGCGCGGGCAGCATAACCCGAAGCAGGAAGCCTTGCAAACGATGATCCCCGCCCTCGAATTCGTTGATGGTGACTTGCTCGATCAGTCCTCGCTCGTCGCCGCGCTGGAGATCACGCAGCCGGACGAGGTCTACAACCTCGGCGCGATCAGTTTCGTGCCGCTCTCGTGGAAGCAGCCGGTCTTGACGGGTGAGGTGACGGGGCTTGGCGTCGTACGGATGCTCGAAGCGGTGCGGATGACGAACCCGCGTACCCGCTTTTATCAGGCGTCATCCAGCGAGATGTTCGGCAAGGTGCGCGAGGTGCCGCAGACCGAACTGACGCCCTTCGCGCCGCGCTCCCCCTACGGCTTCGCGAAGGCATATGGCCACTACGCGACGGTCAATTACCGCGAGAGCTACGGCCTGTTCGCGTGCAGCGGCATCTTGTTCAACCATGAAAGCCCCCGGCGCGGGCTGGAGTTCTCGACGCGCAAGATCACGAACGGCGTCGCGCGGATCGTTGCCGGCAAGCAGCACGAACTCGTGCTGGGCGATCTCCAGCCACAGCGGGACTGGGGGTACGCGGGGGATTACGTGCGCGCGATGTGGGCGATGCTTCAGCAGGACGACGCGGACGACTATGTCGTCGCATCGGGCGCGACGCACAGCATCGAGGAGTTCGCCACGCGCGCCTTCGCGGCGGTCGGATTGGACTGGCACGACTACGTGCGCTCCGACCCGAAGTTCTACCGCCCCGCCGAGGTGAATCTGCTAATCGGCAAGGCAGAGAAGGCGAAATGCGCCCTCGGTTGGGAACCGACGGTGGATTTCCCGAACCTCGTCCGCATGATGGTCGAGGCCGATCTCGCCAAAGAGGGCGTCACGGCGCGGGAATAAGGACGGACTCGTTGCGCAACGCCCGAAAGGGAGCGGATCAACGCGCCGGGGATGCCAATCGCTTTCACACGTTTGGAGTGCTATCATCGTTACACACGATGATAGTTGACCCGGCATACGGGGGATTCGGTGGGGGAACGGCGTGAAGCGGTGGCGGAGAATGCACGGGCCCATCGTGGCATGCGTGCTCATTTTGACTTCCCTTTCCCCGGTCGCGGCGCGGCGACCGATCGCGTGCGCGTGCGACCCGGCGGACATGGTCGCCCCGCCCAGCTACACCATCAAGGGCGTACCCCTCGTCGGTCAGGTATGGAACCTCTCCTGCGAGTTCGCTGCCACCGCTGCTGCCACCGGATACTACGGCGCACCCGTCTCGCAGCAGGCTTTTCTGAATGAGATCGGCTACGATTCCAACCCGCATCACGGATTCCGCGGCCGGATCACCGGGCCATGGGGCGGCACGCAGGATTACGGCGTCTACGCCGAGCCGATCGCTGAGGCGCTTACGGGATACGGCTTCGCCGGTTCGTATGTCTTCTACGGCGGCGAGGAGACCCTGCGCGATGAAGTTGCCGACGGCCACCCGGTGGTCACCTGGGTTACCGGGACATGGCGTGCCTCGGTGCGCTATGTCCAGACTGAAAACGGCGAGCGATACTCGCTGATCCCGTACGAGCATGCAGTGACGGTCTACGCCTACGACGAAGACGGCGTATGGATCATGGACCCAACGTATCCGGCAAAATATGAAGTTGATTGGGACACATTCATCTTCGCCTGGTCACAGTTCGATGAGATGGCCCTCGTCGTCGCCCGCTGATGAGCCGCGGATAGATGCGCGAAACCTTACGCACGGTCATGCGCGAGGTGAGCGAACCGTTCGGCGGCAGCGGCGAGGGTTTCCGGCTTCTTGGCGAAGCAGAAGCGAATCAGCAGCGCGGCGTGGCTGGCGTCCGCGTAGAAGACGGAGGGCGGAATGCCGACGACGCCCGCCGTCTCGATCAGGTGAAAGCAGGCGGCGACATCGTCCGGCGTGCCAAACCCGGTGACATCGGCGAGCAGGAAGAAGGTGCCGCCCGCCTTCAGCGTCGGCAACCCCGCACCTTCGAGCATCGCGCGCATCGTGTTCCGCCGGGCGGTGTAATCGCGCGTCAGTTGCGCGTAGTAGCCGCGCGCCTCGGCCTCCTGGAAGGCGGTCGCCATCGCCTCCTGGAAGGGCGTTGCGGTGGCGAAGACGCTGAATTGATGAATCGTACGGAGGGCGGCATTGAGGTGCGCGGGGCCAATGGCGTAACCGATCTTCCAGCCCGTCATGCTGAACGTCTTGCCCGTGCTATTGAGGGTCAGCGTGCGCTCCCACATGCCAGGCAGCGTGGCGAGCGGCACATGCACGGCGTCATCGAAGGTGATGCGGTCGTAGACCTCATCCGTGATTGCGATGACATCATGCTCCTGGCAGAGCGCGGCGATCTGGGCGAGATCATCCCGCGTGAAGACTTTGCCGGTCGGGTTGTGCGGCGTGTTGAGGATGAGGACCTTCGTTCTCTCAGTGAAGGCGGCGGCGAGAACGTCCGGGTCGAACGACCAATCCGGCGGTTGAAGCGTCACATAGCGCGGCACGCCACCGGCGTAGATGATGTCGCCGACGTAGGCATCGTAGAACGGCTCGAAGAGGATCACCTCGTCGCCGGGGTCCACGAGGGCGAGAAGCGCGGCGAGCATTCCCTCCGTCGCGCCCGTCGTGACCGTCACCTCGCTATCCGGGTCAATCTCCCGATCGTACGTCGCGCCCCACATTGCGGCGATGGCATTCCGCAGGCGCGGGACGCCGTGGCTGGGCGCGTACTGATTATGATCGGCGAAGATCGCCGCCGCCGCCGCTTCCTTGACGAAATCCGGCCCGGCGAAATCCGGGAACCCCTGTCCAAGATTGACCGCCTGATGCTTGATCGCCAGCCGCGTCATCTCGGTAAAAATCGAAGTCCCGAACCCGCCAATCCGCGCCGCCCCTACCTGCTGCATATCACCCTCGCTTGAAAGGAAAACGAAGCACAGAGGACCCAGAGGACACAAAGAACACAGAGGAAATACGGGGACATGTTTCTATTTTCGACCTTCTCTTTTCGTCTCTGTGCTCTCTGTGTCCTCTGTGCTCAACTCTCTCCGCCCGTGCTGCTTTCGGTGGGGAGGTCGGTGCGCGGACCCCACTCGTTCCAGGAGCCGTCGTAGTTGGCCCAGTCGCGGTGGCCGATGCGATGCAGAGCGAAGAGAACGCTCGTCGCACTCACGCCGCCGCCGCAGTAGGCCACGGCAGGTTGCATGTCCGAGACACCGGCATCGCGGAGGATCGCGGCGAGTTCTTCGTCACGCTTCCATTCGCCGGTCGCTGGGTCGAAGAGCGCGGAGGAGGGGACATTGATCGCGCCGGGAATGTGACCGGCGCGGCCACTCCGCACGACGGCGCCCGCGTATTGATCCGGCGCGCGGGCGTCTAGCAGTTGGGCGGAGCGCGCATCGCTAATCGCCGCCACCTCATCTACGGTCTTGCGCATTGCCTGCCGGGTACGCGGCGTGAACGTGGCGGGCGTGACATGCGTCGCTTCGCTGCTCGTCGGCATACCGTCAGCAACCCACTTCTTCCAGCCACCATTCAGGACGGAAACGTGATCGTGACCGTAGTAGAGGAAATCCCACCAGACGCGCGTGGCAATCGTGCCGCCCGTATGATCGTAGACGACGACGTGCGTGGCGTCGCCGATGCCCACGCGGGATGCCCACGCCGCGAACCGCGCCGCCGGAGCGACCTGCACGGGCACCGGATCGTCCGGGTCAATGATGTCGGTCGTCCAGTCCACATAGACCGCGCCGGGGATGTGCGCCGCGTCGTATTCTTCCTTCGCGCCCGCATACGTGACGACCATGTTTCCCTTGCCGTCGTCAATATGGTGAACGTAGCCACGCGCATCAAGGACACGGAGATGTGGATCGTTCAGATGTTCGTTGAGCCAATCCGCAGTAACGAGCGAATCCACCGGCGTTGCGTTTCGCATTACGATCCTCCCATCGCGAGTATCCATGCATCAGCATGCATCATACCGCGCGGATGCGCCGGTAGTCAGCAGCCAAGCGGGAAGGGGCGTATGTGTTCCTGGCGAACCTCACCCCCGGCCCCTCTCCGTCAAGCGGAGAGGGGGAGGAGGTGAGGTTCTTATTTCCGTGCCTCATCCCGGGATTGGCGTGAGGCTTTCACGGACATCGCGGGCGGCGCGCTGGCGGCGCGTCCTTCGCATGCCGCGACGGGCGGGATCGCAGGAGCGTTCCAGCAGCAGGAGTAATCCGTTGATCGCGAAGGCGAGCGCGGAAACGGTGATCGCTCCGGCCCAGATTTTGTCATACCGTTCGCCGGAGATGCCGTCAAAGAGCAGTTTGCCCAGCCCGCCCGCGCCGAACTTCGCACCGATCGCGGCGATGCCGATGACAACGACCGCCGCGATCCGTAACCCCGCGAGCATGATCGGCAGGGCGAGGGGAAACTGGACGCGCCACCATATTTGCCACGCATTCATGCCCATGCCGCGCGCCGCTTCGAGCATCGCCGGGCTGACGGATTGCAACCCGACGAGGATATTGCGCACGAGGATGATTTGCGCGTAGATAATCAGCGCGATAATCACTGATTTCGATCCCAGTCCGAAGGCGGGGATGAGCAGGATGATCAGCGCGAGGCTGGGAATCGTGTAAAGAATGCCGAGCGTGCCGACTACCGGCACAGCGAGCCAGCGATAGCGATTGACGAGCAACCCGAGTGGCAGGGCAATAGCGAGCGCGATGCCGAGTGCAATCGCCGTGATCTGGAGATGCCGGAGCAGCAAGTCCCGAACGATATCCGGATGGTCAATGATGTACTGCATCGGTCTTCTCCGCCAGGATAGCGCGGTGAATCTGATCGAGCGTCAGCGTGCCGACCACCGTTTCACCCTCCATCACTGTCAGCACAGTCGCGTCGGTGCGGAGGAGCAGCGAGAGCGCGTGGCGTAGGTCATCGTTCCGCCCGATTGTCGGGCCGTCGGCACGGCGCACGCCGTCCGGTACGGCCTTCATCGTCTCTTCGACGCGCAAGAGACCTAACTGCCGCACCATATCATCCGCGCCAAGCAGATCATGCACAAAGTCGTCGGCAGGCTGGGTCAGGACGCTCAGCGGCGTGCCGGACTGGACAATTCTCCCGTCCCGCATCACGACAATCAGATCGCCGAGCCGTAGCGCTTCCTCGACATCGTGGGTGACGAAGAGGATCGTCTTTTTCAGTGTCCGCTGGAGCCGGGCCATCTCGTCCTGCAAACCCATGCGGGTGATCGCGTCAATCGCGCCAAACGGTTCGTCCATCAGCATCAAACCGGGGTCCGCCGCGAGGGCGCGCGCCAGCCCAACGCGCTGCTGCTGCCCGCCGGAAAGTTGCGCCGGATAGCGGCCGCGATATTCCTCCGGCGGCAGGCCGATCAGGGCGAGCAGTTCGTCCGTGCGGGCGGCGATCTTCGCGCGCGGCCAGCCGAGCAGTTGCGGCACGACGGCGATGTTCTTCGCGACCGTCATGTGCGGGAACAAGCCAACCTGCTGGATGACGTAGCCGATCTTGCGCCGCAGTTCCGTCACCGGTAATTGGTGGATTTCCGTGTCCTCGAAGTAGATTTTGCCGCTCGTCGGTTCGTAGAGCCGGTTGACCATTTTGAGGAGCGTCGTCTTCCCGCAACCGGACGGCCCAACGAGTACGACGAACGACCCGGCCTCCACGTCGAGGCTGCAATCGTCCACCGCCGGGCGCGTCGCGCCGGGAAACTGCCTGGATACATGGTCAAAAGAGATTGCCTGCACGGTCGTTCCTCACCCCCCGGCCCCTCTCCATCGCTCTAGGATCACGGTCAGCACGGAATCCGTCCGGCGATGGAGCGGGGTGACTCAATCAGAGTAGTGTACACGGCGCTCGGCACTGCATCATCCCCGTATTGCTCCCCTTCTCCTTTGCTTGGCAGCAAAGGAGAGGGGGCCGGGGAGTGAGGTTCCCTTACTTCTTCAACAGCCCCTGAGTGGTCAGGAACTCCTTGGCGACATCGGCAGGCTCGCGCTTCTTGCCGTCCACCTCGTAGTTGAGTGTGGACATCACTTTGTCCGTCAGCATCGGCGACACCGCATTGAGGACGGTCTTGATACCGGGGATCGCGTCCAGCGCCTGCTGGCGCACAACCGGGGTGATCTGCGAGATCGGGAAGAGGTTCTTGTCATCTTGCAGCACGACGAGATTGTCCGCCGCGATCTGCCCATCCGTGCCGAACGCAACCGCGACATCCGCCTGTCCGTTCGTCAGCCCCTGGTACTTCAATGCCGGATCAACGGGGATGTAATTCTTCAGTTTGAAGGCGCCGTACACCTTCATGATCCCCGGAATGCCATCTTCGCGCGTCTGGAATTCCGGTGGCCCGATCATCGTCAGTTGACTCGCCTTGGCGACCATGTCGGAGATCGTCTTGACGCCAAACTTCTGCGATCCCGCCTGCGTCATTGCCAGCGCTTGCGTATCATTCATCGGCGCGGGGTTGAGCCAGACGAAATTGAACTGATCCTTGTATCCCTTCGCGACCATGTCGTAGGTCTGCTGGGCATTGAGGCCGATCGTCTGCTGGTGGAGCACGGTGAAGAGGCCTGTGCCGGTGTATTCGGGATAAAGATCAATATCCCCCTTCTGCATCGCCGCCTGACAAACAGGTGTGCCGCCGAGATTTTCCTTGTAGTCAACCTTCGCGCCCGCCTGTTCGAGCATCAGTTTGTACATATTGCCGACGATGAACTCCTCGGTGAAGTCCTTTGTGCCGACCTTGACGGTACCACTGAGGGTGACGTTGGGAATCGCGCCAGTTGTCACGGAACTCGCCGCTGTCGTGCCGGTGGTACCGGTCGTGACGGAACTCGCCGCGCGCGTGCCGGTGGTCGTCGCGGGGCTGGCGGCGGTCGTCGTGCCGCTCGTTGTCGCGCTGCTTGCCGCCGTGGTGCTGGCGGGCGCGGTCGTGCTCCCTGCGGTCGTGCTGG
>JBPCPB010000068.1:0-17213 GCA_050999735.1 Thermomicrobiales bacterium
GCGGTGAAGAGCGCCGCGCCAATCGGGCCGGGCGCACTGTTGATCGTCCAGAAGGCGGCGGTGACGCGCCCGAGGAGATGATCCGGCGTCACCTGCTGCCGGACGGCAATCGAGTTCACGCCCTTGAGGATTTCCAGAAACAGGAAGCCCGCAGTGAGCGGCAGCATCAGCGCGACCGTCGGCGCCAGCCCAATCCCCGCGAGGATCACCCCTTCGACGATTGCCGAGCCGAGATAGCAGACCGCGAACCCCCACCAGCGGCGCGCGGGCGCGGCGAGCAGCCCGCCGGCAATCGCGCCGCTCGATGCTACGCTGAAGACGAGGCCGACCGCCCGATCATTTTGCCCGAGATCGTGGGTGAGGTGATAGACAAAGAGATCAAGCCCGCCCATCGTCAGGAACGAGAAGCCCGCGATCATCCACGTCAGCGCGCGGAGGACGGGCTGCTGCCAGAGGAAGCGCACGCCAGCGAGCAGTTCCGCGATCCGGCTGGCGGACGGTTCATCGGGCCGCACCGTCTCCGTTTTCCGCAAGCGAATGCACGCGAGCGACACTGCGGAGAGGGCGAAGGAGAGTGAATCAACGCCGAGCGCGGCGGCGGGACCGAACCGCGCCGCGATCAGACCGGCGAGCGCCGGGCCGATGACGCTGGCAATCGCCGCGCTCGCCTGAAGCCGCCCATTTGCGTCCGTCACCTGGTCACGGTCCACGAGGTTGGGGATGGCGGCGATATAGGTGACGGAGAAGCACATGCCGAAGAATGCGCCCAGTCCCGCCGTGACAAAGATCAGCCACCGCTGCGGCCCCGCGATCCACCAGCCGACGGGAATTGCCGCGTAGACGATCATCCGGGCCAGGTCGCAGCGGATCATCAACCACCGCCGGTCCACACGGTCGGCAATCGGCCCGGCGACAATGCCCGCGATCAGCATCGCGACGCCAACCGTGGCCGTCACGAACCCCATCTGCGCGACGGAGCCGGTGACTTGGAGAACGAGGAGCGGCATCGCAATCAGCGCAACGGCGTCCCCGACATTGGAAAGGCTCTGCCCGAGCCAGAAGATGGTGAAGTTTCGATTCGTGCGGAGGCGGGTGGCGGGTGGGCGGGCGAATTGATCGGCGCTTTCCGCATCCAGCCTGTGGATCGCGGCGGGCACACGGCCCGTCGCTGGGAGATGATCGTCCATTGTGCTCACTTCCTGAAACGCATGGGAAACGAATGCGCCGTATTGCTCGCACTCGCTCGCTATGGTCGGAAGGTCTGCACCGCGACGTATCCTTTCATTGGCCCGTCGTCTGGACTACACTCTCGGCGCGGTTGGGCGACCGTACCAAGTTACTGTACGCGATTATGGCGGCACCGCGCAATGGACTGATCTCTGACATTCGTACATAACTACGGACAGATACGAGGAAACAGGGTGGTGGCAGGCTAAAGCCCGCCACCACCGGGAAAACGCAGTTATGTACGGATGTCAGACTGGTCTCTGACAAAGATGGCGGTAGCCCGCTAACGAGGCCGGGCGCCCTCTGGGCAACATCCTCGTCGCGACGGACGCGCTGCTCCCCGACGTGACGGGCTGGGTGCTGGCGGATCGGAACTACCAGAGCGCGTTGCGGCCGCACCCATGGATCGCCCCCGGCATCCGCCTCCTGATCCCGCCCAAACATCGAAAAAACGAGGTGATGAGATGGCCGCGCGACGTGACGCACAAGCGGCGGCGGATCGAGACAGTCTTCAGCCAGTTGGCGGAGCGGTATCGCAGCAAGCGGCTGTGGGCACGCGACCTCTGGCATTTGGCGGCCCTCTGGCTGCGCACGGCGCTCAGTCATACGATGGCCGTCTTTCTCTGTCAGCACGCGGGACTCCCACCGGTACAGTTTGATAGACTACTCACCGACTGATACTTGCACATCGGGTCTGCTACCACCAAAAAAGCACGACAATACGGCTTATCGGCTTTTTGACGCTTCCGATGAGAAGTAGGCTGCTTGACCGGGAGATGTACGTTCGGATACCGTACCCTCAGCGAGCAGGGACGGCCATCATGGTGGCGACCATGATGCATTCCACAGTGCCGCAACACGCTTGCGCCGCGAAGAGAGACGTGCGCGAGCGAAAGGAAATGAACGAATGCCGAACCACTGGATTCTCGTGGGATCACCGGGTAATTTCGCGAAGAGCCGCGCCCTCGGCTGGACGGTGCAGGGCATCAAATCCCGTCACCGCAAGAAGGCCGAGCAGATGCACGCGGGCGACACCTTCATCTATTACCTGACCGGCGTGCAGGCATTCGCCGGCATCGTCGAGGCGACATCCGACTATTGGGAAGATCACGATACGCCGATCTGGCAGAGCAAGGAACTGAAGAAGGCGACCGAGGATTATCCCTTCCGCATCTCGATTGCGCCTCTGCTCATCCTCGATGAACCGGATTGGCTACCCGCGATCACGGTCGTTCCCGCGCTGGAATATCCAAAGCGATGGCCAGTCGAGCACTGGCACCTCGCCTTCCAGGGGAATGTCCACAAGATTTCTGATGCTGACCACGCGATTATCGCGGGCGCCCTCGCCGCTCGCGCACCGGTCGGCATCGGGCGCTGAGGTTTTTCCTCACCCCCGGCCCCTCTCCATCGCTCCGAGATCAAGGAACGGATAGACTCGTTCGGCGATGGAGAGGGGAGGGGATTTATTGGAAGCGTTACGGCGTTTCCACTATGTCCCATGATCCCGTACCTCTCCCTCTCTATTGCTGACAAGCAAGAGAGAGGGGGCTGGGGGTGAGGTTTTTGACCGAGTATCTCGTCCATCTCTGTTTCGGATCGAACTGCACGCTCGCCGGGTCGCGGAAACTTCTGCATGTGCTGGAGGAAGAGATCGCCGCGCTCGGCATCGCCGATCGTGTCACGGTCGTACCGACGACATGCCGCAACCGGTGCGATTGGGCGCCGTCCATGAATGTGCTGCCGGGAAATATCCGCTACAACGATCTGGATGCCGACGCGATCCGACGGATCACCCGCGACCACCTCGCGGGCGGCGTGATCGTGGACGAATACGTCTTCCGCCCGCCGCCACCACCGGTTCCAACCCACGGCCGTCGCGTCTTCACCTTCGATCCGAATGCCTTTCGCCCGAAGGATGAGTAGGGAAACAGTTCGAGGTTCGAGGTTCGAGGTTCGGGGTCCGAGGAGTCCTCCGTCGAACCCCGAACCTCGAACCTCGAACCGTTTTTACCCCTTCGCCCGACCAATAATTGAGTTCAACTCCGTCGGGGACTTTTCGCCGGTCTGCACGTCGCGGATGATGCCGTTCTTGTCCACCGCCATGAGAGTCGGGTACGACGCGATACCATACGCGGCCGCGGCCTTGCCACCATCGGAGTAGGTCGGAAACGGGAGATTGTGCTTCTGTTGGAAGGCGTAGATGTCGCTCGGCGTCTCGCGGTCGCCGACACCAAGCATGACGACCTGCACGTCCGGGTTCTTCGCGGCAATGTCTTTGATCAGCGGCGCCTCATTGTTGCAATGTGGACACCATGAGGCGAAGAAGACCAGTAGCGTTGGCTTGCCGAGGATCTGTGCCTTCGTCAGCGTCGAGCCATCCTGCGCCGTGACGTTGAAATCGGGGGCGGCCGCCCCGGCAACGGGCGAGGCGACAGGCGGCGGGCGGACAATCGTCGAGCGGTCCGGGCCATTGTGCCGACTGATTAACACGAACCCAACGATGCACGCAACCGCCACCACACCGAGCACACCCGATATGATTGGCGCCCACGGCGTTTTCTTGACGGGCTTCGTCACCGAGCCACGCCGGGCCTGGGGAATCTGCTTGCGCGTCGTGCCTGGCCCGCCATCTTTGGTGGTAGTGGCGCGGGGAGCGGTTGCATTCGCCCGCGTACTTGCCTGAGAATATGATTGCTTCGCCATCGCGGAGGGTCCTTTCTGTCTGTTGTTCGTCGCACCATGCTGATTATAGGACATAATTTGATGGAACGTGCGCGCATTTCGCTTTTTCCCGTCCTCGCTCTCGTTCTCCGCGTCGCCGTCGGTCTCACGCTGATTGTGGCCGGCACGGGCAAACTGACCGACGCGACCGCCGCACAACGGGCGACGGAGTCAACCCTGCATGTTAGTGGCACGGCGGCGCAGATATTGACGATTGGCGTCTCGGTGCTGGAAATCCTGCTCGGCATCCATCTCGTCGTCGGCCTCAATCTGCGCTGGTCCGCCCTCGCGTCGGTGGCACTGCTCGGCATCTTCCTCGTCTTCGTCATCTATTTGTGGGCGACGGGCTACACGGGTGGCTGCGGCTGCTTCGGCGTCTTCGGCGGCGGCTCACCCGGCCCGGCGGAGACGACGCGGGATACCATCCTCTTCGTCGCCGCCATCGTCGCCTGGCTCAGCCGCGCCTTCGGCCCCTCGCTTGATCGGATGATGCACGCGGAAGCCTGATCGCAATGAGTGATTACACAAATTCGAGATGGAGTTGCCCGAGGCTTTCGCCCATTTGCAACCCGGCCGCTTCAACGACATGCTCGGGGAGTGGCAGTCGCTCCAATGCGCGCGGCTCGACCTTGATCGCCCCCGATCCGTACGATTTACCGACGCGGGCGAGATTTGCGACCGTATCAGGGTGCTGCAAAACAGCCCATAACGCGCTGAGGGAGACGGCATCACATTGATGCGGATAGATGCAGAGAAATCCAGTTAAGGGAACAACTTCCGCGACATTGCGAATGAACCGTGCATTGCGCCGCCCCAGATACGCGAACAAGAATGGCGGTACGGAACGAATCTCCATTTTGTACCAGGGATTGCGCGTCGCGATGAGCGGACGCCGATCCAGCCCCATCACTTCTCCATGTCGTAGATAATCGCGCACGGATGGCGGGAAATACTCGAGAGGCCGTCCGTCCGGTGCGAAGAGTCGCGTTGGTCTGCCTACACTGTCCAGCGCAGCCACCGTTGCGGGATTAATTCTCTTCACTCTGCACGTCACGCGTGCAGCCAATTGCCGGGACAAGGAACTCGCTCGGAATCTGGCGTTCTTCTGCTTGTGCGGGTGTGAGGAAGAAGAAATCATTGGCACCCGTGGCGATGCCCCGTACAACACGCGCGAAATCTCCCAGCGTGTACCCCGTATGTTCGTTATCTACGGGCGGGCGTGACAACCCCGTCGCCAAGGCTTCTGAGAGATTGCGTGAAAAGACCGAAAATGTCTCGGAAGGAGTTTCGTGGAAATCTGAAGCCACCCAGTCCTTCAATTGATCGGTTCCTGCCTCAGTGCATCGTGCCCAGAGCAGGTGCGCGGCTGGCTCCGCATTGCGGATCATTACGACGACCGCATTTGTATCAACATTCGGAAGCGGCGATGCATTCGGCGCGAATGTCACTACTGCTTCGAGCCGGTATCTACTCGTGATCCATCTCCACAAGGTCGGCGCGAACACTCCTTCACAGGTATCAGCGGGCATGATGAACGCGAGACGGCCATCAGGGGCGAGAAGTTGGAGTGCATGCAATAAAAAATAAATATGGATGCCCGCACGTCCGTCGAGGGATGTGCCAATCAATCCCGTAGCAAACGCCTTCAGTTCTGCCTTCACCGTACTGGATAGCCGATGGTGCCGGATATATGGGGGATTGCCGACGATTGCTGGATAGAGGCTGGATGGCGTATGGTGCAGGAAGTCACTGTGTTGAACACCGCGAAGATCATCCGCCGACAAGCCATTCAGAAGTGCCCGCTGGAGCGCGTCGGGATCAATTTCGGTCCCGAAGAGGGCAAGATCACAGTCAACTTCGCTCCCCACCGCCTTCGCGGCACGGAAGAATGCACCATCACCCACCGCCGGATCGAAAAGCGACTGACTCCTGCCCGCGATGACGTATCGAACCATCGCCTCTGCAACCCATGCTGGCGTCCAAAACTGTCCCTTTTCTCGTAGCAGTTCTCGCTCAGGACCAACACGCGGGAGATTCTGATGAACAGTTTTCATTTCATGGACGCGCCCGATATGACTCCAGCTCCGCAGCCGTTACGGCGTCTGGCGGCACAAGGCGATAATGTTTCTCTGATGAGAGGGCCACGCCTGTTTCGTCTATCTCAAATTCAAAAAGCGCAATGAGATCATCAGCCATGAATTGAGCAGCAATTGGCCTACAGATCAAGGCTGGAAATTTCTCCGCACATAGTTTGAAGTCCTGCTCGATCTGTACGATACTTAATCTATCGCTCCCACCTTTTGCCTGAACCGGAAATGCATAATGCGCGCCGCGACGATCAACGCCAATGTATATCTCATCTGTTTCAACTTGACCCAGATCGGAAACGGTCGTTCGCAAGTGATTCTGTAGCGAGTAGCATGTGACACCCGAATAAATATCGATGAGGCGATTGTAGCGAAGTTCGGCTAACAAGGCTTGCTCATCGCTAAGACGATACTTCGCAACTATACCTGGCGTCGAATCGGGAACTTTAGTGACACTCAATCCAGACGTCGGAATGAGGAATGATAGAGGAGAAACTGAAAATTGGTAACGGGAACGTCCTGCGAGGCGAATGATCCAGAACTTATCGCTCGAAATAGTGTCCCGAATGCGCTGGGGCATGTCGGCACGAAATCGGAAATGATTAAGAATGTCACCGAGGTTCTTTGGAGCAGAGAGTTCCAGTTCTCTGGCAGCCTGTGTCAATTCTTCCCGGTTGAAATAGAACGCCGTGACGTTCTCGTTGTGATGCAAGAAGAAAACATGCTCGATTATTTGATCGTATTTCGCCGCAGTTGACGCTTTAGCGGCCATGAAGTCTACGCTCCTTTCTCCCCAGGTGATCGTAAAGGTTGATCCGGCCACCGTAAGAGAACGACCTCTTCGCGCAGTTGCGCTTTTGTCGCGGTCGCCATGCGCGTGCGGAACAGATCAATGCCGACGACTTCGTAGCCAAGCGATTTGCCGATTTCCGCGAGCAACTGGCCGGTACGGATCATCACCCGCAAATAGGAGGCTTGGTCACCGACAACATACGCGAGCAGCGCGCCCGGTCGGAGAACGGTACGCAAATCAGCAAGGTGCCGCGCCATACCGCCGAAGTAGAGTTTCGTGACACGCGCATAGAGTCGCTCGAAGCCGGACGTCTTGCCGAGTTCAATGCGCCGCGCTTCAATTGCTTCCGCGATGCGCTGAATCTCCGGAAAGTGCGCGACCCACCGGTCGTCATCGTCACCTTTGTAGACGCCACGCGTATTCGAGCGGACAAGGCCACGCTTCAACGCGCGGAGTTCCTCCTTGCTCGTGATGAATCCGAGTAGTACAGATTCCAGCCGCGTGGTGCGCGTGTAATCCTTTTCATTCGGGTATGGCGGCGAGGTAATAACCATGTCGATAGATTCCGGCTCCAGCACATCGAGCATCTGACGAGCATCGGCATGATGCACAACCGAAGGTACAGATGCATATGAGGAAAGTGCGCGAAGGTCCTCCGCCATCGCCCGCACTCCCGCATGCCATGTCCCGATGACGGAGACATCTGTCTTAATCGTGCCGAGTCCGACTTCGGGGCCAAAGCGCAGATTGCTGATCGTGAATGGCAGGGCATTTGCAAGCGCGAGCAATGCATGGCGGCCGTATCGCTCATCATTGTTCCGTTTCAGAATGTCCAGCAGCGTGAGGGTCTTATGCAATGGTAGCGGGCTGATCGAATTGGTCAAGAGAAGCACCCATTGCTCCGCAGGCAGGATACGTAATCGGGGCGGAAGCGTCGGTACGTCACCCGACGAACCACGAGCCGGATCATCCTCGATTCCCTGTGCATGGAACGTGTCGAGTGCGATCTCCGCGACTTCATCGGCATAAGCAAGCAAGCCATCAGGATCAGGTGTCCAATCAGTCTTGACGGCACCCGCGAATTGCGCCACCGGGTTGATCTCGATGCCAACGCTTGGAATGCCGCGCTTCTTGCACTCAACGACCGTCGTGCCGGTGCCGCAAAAGGGATCGAGCACGCGGGTATCGGCGGTGGCGCCGAAACGACCGAGATAATCGCCAACAAGATGTGGCGGAAAGGAGAGCACAAACCGATACCAGTCATGCACGGCGCGGTCATCCGGCGCGAGTTTATTTGTCTCCCGAACCGCGTTCCCCTCGATCGGAGGAGAAGTTATTGCCGCTACTGTGTTGGTCACGTCTTTTGCTCCGTCCGCGCGGGGTTATGCATCGTACTATCACAGACGATACACTGAACGTACACTCAGCACAATGGGCAAAATGCGATTATCGCGTCGCAGTCTCCATGCGCGGTGTGCCGCAGACCGGGCAGGTGCGATCCTGGGGGCGCAGTTCGGTGCCACAGCGGCGGCATTGCGGGGACTCGGCGGACTGCTCGGTGACGGCGCGGCCACAGACGGGGCAGGTCGTGTCGTTCGCGCGCAGCGGCATCCGGCAGTGGGTGCAGCGCCGCTCCGCCGGTTTGCCCGCACCCGGCGCGACGGGTTCCGGTCGGCGTGGGGGTGCGATCAGCGTCGCGGATTCATCGCTCCCGACCGAGGATGGCAGCGGCGACATCGGGGAATACGAGTTGCCGACCGGCGGGGGTGCAGGCGGGAGCGCGCGCAGGGTCGCCTCCATCTGCACCACCTCCTGCTCGTGGTCGTATAAACGGCGGCAGATCGCGAGGACAACTGGGTCGCGCATCTGGCCCTGGAGGACGAGGCTGTACAGGTATTCGCCGATCTCCGCCGCGATCCGCAGTCGTTGCTCCCGCAGGATACGGAGCGCCGCCTCGATTTGCACGCGCTGACTCTCGCTCCCCGGCGTTGATGGCGTCGGAGAGGGCGACCATGCGTAACCGGAGTCGGGCGTCCCTGCCATGCATTCCCTCCTGTCGAAGTCCCTTCCCTGCCTGGCGGACTAGCTGCACCGTCGCGCGTTTGGCGCCGAATGGCGATAGTATAGCAAAGAGGTTGGTCGGGGGTCTGCGCTGAGGAGAGGCGTTCATGCCGCACGAACATCAGGCAATGATGGGGTGAGCAACCTCGACACACTTCTCGGTGAATCGCTTGCTCCGGCGCGCGTCTCCTATGATACCGCCGAGCACGACTGGACGGCGTGGCTCACCGCTCGTCCGCTGCCGACGAACGCCGCGCTCGATGCCCGCCTCGCCGATCCGGCCACCCGCGCCGGATTCGTCGCTGTGTGCCGGGCACAGGGCATCTACCATCTACCCACCGTGGAGATTGTCTCTGCCCTTGCGCACACTCTGAAACGATTGCCGGCACCGTGGCTGGAAGTCGGCGCGGGTCGAGGCGATCTCGCCCGCGCTCTCCGCGCCGCTGGCGTGCCGATCACGGCGACAGACGACGGCGCATGGTGGCCTGATCCGTTGCCGGCCGATGTGGAGCGGTGCGCCATCACCGACGCATTGCAGCGATACCAACCCGGCATAGCGCTCTGCGTCTGGTCGCCACGCGGGACGAACTGGCCCGCGCTCTTCCGCGCCACACCATCTATCCGCGCCTATCTGCTGATCGGCGATGGCCCGCACGGCATGACGGGCAACGCCGCGTCGTGGTCTGGCGCACCGGGCTGGCGGCGGCGCGCCCTTCCGCATCTCGCCGCGCTCGGTCGCTGCCGTTTGGATGCGGAAGGTAATCTCCAAACCCACACGCTGCTCGTCCGCCGCGTGGTCGCAAAGAGCGCGCCACGTCATGAGGCAGGTTGACAGCCAACCATCTGCCGCGTACTATTCAGTTTCGCGTAGTACGCGCCGCGATAGAGCAACGAGCGCGTTTTTGGAGGGAGCAGCAGATGATGCGAGCAGAACGCGCGGACTTTGGTCGCTTCTCCGATCCCGCGCTCCTTATCCTTTCCAGCCTCGCCAGCGGTCCGAAGCACGGCTATGCGATGATGGAAGATATTCGCCAATTCTCCGGGACGCATCTGGAACCGGGCACGCTTTACGGCGCGCTGGCTCGCCTCGAACACCGGGGCTGGATCGAACCACTCCCCGCCGACGAGCGTCGCCGCCCGTATCGCCTGACAGGCGTCGGGGCGACCGCGCTCCGCGAGCAAGTAGCGACGATGCGCCGCATTGTGACGGTCGCGTCGGAGCGGCTTCCCGATGCATGAGAGGGAAATACGGCGATGATGCAGCGGCACTACAAACGGTGGACCCTCCGGCTTCTGCGATGCTATCCGCGCGCGTGGCGCGAGCGCTATGCGGAGGAGATGGAAGCGACGCTCAATCAGCATGAAGGTACGGTGATGACGCTCGTTGATCTCCTGCGCGGTGCGCTCGATGCGCACCTCCATCCCTCGTTGCTCCCTGATGGATCAATACCAGCAGCACGCAGGGTGCGGAACAGTGAAATCGCGATCTTCTGCGCGTTTGCGCTCTTCAGCGTCGCCTGGCTTCCGCTGCAAGGCATCCGCGATCCGCTACCCATTTGGGAGAACGCCGTGCAGCCCCACCCGGAAATCCGGGCGGCATTCGACGTTGTCCAGATCGCGGGGTTTGTTGCCTTCCTCGCGATTGCGGCGGGCGGGTTGCCGTATCTCGCACTGCTTGCCAGGCGCGCGGTGTGTGACCGCCGCCGGGATATACCCCTCCTCCTGACCGTTCCCTTCCTCGCGATGGCGCTGCTCGCGGCATATGGCCTGCTCGCATCATCGACATGGACACAGCGGCAGACCGCCGCGCCGGACGCCCCATTCACGCTACGCGCAGTCGCGCTCCAGTTCGGTCTCCTCGCGATGATCGCGCTCGCGGCTGTGGGGAGCGCCGCCGCAATTATTCTCGCTGTCGCGCGGAGTGAACCCGACGCGCGGATGGCGCGCTACGCACTCATCCCTGCGACGGTGGCAACGCTGGCAATGGTCTTTGGATGGCTCGCAACGCTTATGCTCGGCATGCTCACCATTATGGAAGCGCCGCCACTCCGCTCATTCGTAGACGTACCGGTTCTTTTCCTGATGGGTAGCGCGGCGGCATTGGCGGTGATCGCGCTCCACCGTGGACTGCGCCAACGCGCTGGGTAATCACCACGCACACGTCTCAGCACGGCATTGCGCCCCCGAAGTCGGGAGCGCAATGACCGCCTACATCCGGGCAATGATTGACTACGCCGCGCCGTGGATATCGCGCCGCCGGAAGACGACGAGCGCCACCACGAGGCCAACCGCACCGTAGATGAGCAGCGAGAGCGCCGCCCGCCCTTCACTCATCATCCCCGCCTGCCATGCCACGGCCCCGAAGGTGTTGTAGCGGAGGAGCGCACGACCGAGATTGCCGGGCAACTGGGTATCGAGCGTCCGCGCCCACGACTGCCCCACCGTCGTTAGGAGCAGGCTGATAAGTTGCTCACCGACCATCCAGCCAAGCGCCGCGCCGACGCCGACCGCCTGCGACCGCCCGACAAGCCCGAGGAGGAAGGCAATCGTCATCGGTACGATGATGGTGAGCAGCGTCCGCGCGAGCATCGCCGCCAGCGCGCCGACCCACGCCGCGTCAACCGTCCCGGTCATCACAGGCAGATGGTGCACGAGCGCGACGGGCACGGCGATCAGCGCGCTGAGCAGCAGCGGCACGACAATGAACGCGACGGCCACAAACGAGAAGGCGAGGAACTTCGCGATCAGGAAGCGCGTGCGGGGCATGCCCGTGGCGAGCATCGGGCGCAATGTGCCCCAGCTATATTCGCTGCCGATCGAAGAAGCAGCGAGGATCGCGGCCATCATCGCGGCGAAGATCGAGAGTCCTTCCAGCATGTTCGGGATGACTCCCGGCAGGGTCAGATCGCGCAGTGTGGTCGCGTAGGCATCCGGCGTCGCGCCGCTCAGATTGTGCAGCACGATCAGGTCGGTGAGGCCCGTCCCGCCGCAGAGCAGCAGGAGGAGCACCCAGGTCATCGGTCGTTTCACCAGTTTGAAGAGCTCCATTTTCAGTAGTGACAGCATTGCAAGCCTCCTTCGTTCGCTCAGCGCGTTTCCGTCCGTCTCGATTACGCGATCGTCGCGTTGCCGTTGGTGATGTCGAGGAAAAACTGTTCCAGATCGCGCTCCCGGCGGCGCAACTCGCCGATGACGATGCCGTGCTCCGTCATCACGCGGCCCAGCGCGAAGGCGTCCTCCTCCGGCATTTCCAGCGTGAAGGTGTCGCCCGCGCGCGTTATCCCCGCGACCCACGGCACCCGCCGCAGAATTGCCTCAGCACGCGCCGGGTCATCCACACGGAGCAGCGTCACCGCGCCCTCGCGCAGCAGCGTCTCCACCGTGCCCTGTGCCACGATGCGCCCGCTCGCCATGATGGCGACGCGGTCGCAGACCTGCTGCACTTCGCCGAGCAGGTGACTGCACAAGACGATCGTCTGCCCGCCATCCGCGAGCCGCCGGATCAACTGCCGGATCTCGATGATCCCCGCCGGGTCCAGCCCGTTGGTCGGCTCGTCGAGGATCAGCAGGTCGGGATCGTTGAGGAGCGCCCCGGCGATCCCTAATCGCTGCTTCATGCCGAGCGAATAGGCGCTGAAGCGGTCGCGCTCTCGCCCGCGCAGCCCGACGAGCGCAAGCGCTTCGGCGATTCGTTTTTCTGAAACGCCACCCCGCGCGAGCGCGAAGACGCGCAAGTTGTCCAGCCCCGAGAGATACGGGTAGAACGTCGGTGTCTCGACGATCGCGCCGACCCGCCCGAGCGCCGTTTCGGCGTCGCGGGAGACATCGTGGCCGAGGATTTCGACCCGGCCCGCGTCCGGCGCGACCAGCCGTAGGATCATCGCAATCGCCGTTGTCTTGCCCGCGCCGTTCGGCCCAAGGAAACCGAAGACCTCGCCGCGACGCACCGCGAGATCAAGCCCCTGCACCGCCGTCCGCGCGCCGTATCGCTTCGTCAGCCCGGCGACGCGCAGCACGACTTCGTCGGTTGTCGCGATTGGCTCTTCCTGCCCCACGTCGTCCGTCGTTGCCCTTCGTTCCATCACCATCGCCATCGTGTACCTCCATTCATCGAACGCCGTATTCCACTGCCCTCACGATAGCGGCGTGGCATCGTCGCGTCGTCCGCCGTGCGGGGGAATCGGCATACATCGCGTGGATGAATCTCCGGCGGGGTCATCCCTCCGATGGAGACACACTCCATCGGAAGGATGATGCGACAACCGCGCGCACCGACTACAATCACCAAAGGACGATGGGAGGTTGACGGTATGAGGGTTCCCTGGCGCACACTCCGACGGCCAACGCGCGCCGAACTGCGCCCCGATCTGCGCGATCTGCTCCTCGCCCTCGCGCTCTTCGGCGCGGCCGTGGTCGTGGCGATCATCACCTCCGTCAGTGGCCATTCCACGCACCCAGTCCTTGTGAGTCTGCTCGCTGCGCTCGTGCCCCTGCCAATCGCGTGGCGGCGACGCTGGCCGGCGCCGGTCTTCTGCGTAGTAGCGCTGGGCGCGCTGATCCGGTCCGATGCCTCCGGCATCCTCGTCGTCGCCTTCCTGATCGCGGCATACTCGCTCGGCGCCTACGGCGAGCGCCTTCCCTCACTGATCGCCATTCTCGTGATGGCGCCGCTGATCACATTCGGGCAGAACCGCACCCTCATCGGCCTCGTCACTGTTGTGCCGCTCTACATCCTCCTGGGCATCATCTGGTTCGTCGGCCAGACGATCCAGAGTCGCGAGCGGCGCGCGGTCGCACTGGCGGGCGAGGTCGAACGCCTCGAACGCGGGCAGGCGGAGGCGACGCGAGCCGCCCTCGCCGTCGAACGGCGGCGGATCGCGCGGGAACTGCACGATGTGGTGACGCATAATGTCAGCGTGATGGTCGTACAGGCGGGCGCGGCGCGGCACGTCATGCAGATCGCCCCGGACCAGGCGCGCGAGGCGCTGCTGGCGGTTGAAGCGACGGGGCGCGAGGCATTGACCGAGTTACGCCACCTACTCGGCTTGCTCAACCACGAGGACGGCGGCGACGACGCGCTCGCGCCGCAGCCAGGCGTCGAACAGATCCCGGCGCTGGTGCAGCGCACGCGCGACGCGGGCCTGCTCGTCGCGCTCCGCGTCACGGGCGAGCCACAGACGCTCCCGCAGGGCGTCAATCTCGCCGTCTACCGGATCGTGCAGGAGGCGCTGACCAACGCGCTCAAGCACTCCGGCATGGCCTGCACCGATGTCCTCCTTGCCTACCAGCCATCCGGGTTGGAGGTGCATGTCGCCGACGAAGGTATCGGCGATGCGGTGAGTACGGGGTTGCCCGGACGGGGGGTAATCGGCATGCGGGAGCGCGTCGCGCTGTATGGGGGCACACTCGATGCCAGACCGCGCCCCGAAGGGGGATATGCCGTGCGAGCGTGGTTCCCATTGGAGCATGAGGAATGAATGAGCAGGCGCTCCAGGTCGTGATCGCGGACGATCAGGCGCTCGTGCGCGCCGGTTTCCGCATGATCCTGAGCGCGCAGCCGGACATCGCCGTGGTGGCGGGGGCGAGCACCGGTATCGAGGCGATCGCGGCGTGGCGGCGGTTCCATCCGGATGTCATCCTCATGGACATTCGCATGCCCGAATTGGACGGCGTCGAGGCGACGCGGCGCATCCTCGCCGATGGTGGCGGCGGCACCCGCATCGTCATCCTGACGACGTTCGATCTGGACGAGTACGTTTACGCGGCGCTCGAAGCAGGCGCGAGCGGCTTCCTCCTCAAAGACGTGACACCGGAGCAGTTGATTGCGGCGGTGCGCCTCGTGGCGGCGGGAGATGCACTGCTGGCGCCCTCGATCACTCGGCGGCTCGTCGAGCGATTCGCGAAACCCACGGCCATTGCCCCCGCCGCGCGGCAGACACTTGGCACGCTGACCACGCGAGAGACGGAGGTGTTAGGGCTGATCGCGCGGGGGCTGAGCAACGCGGAAATCGCCGAGACGCTCTCCCTGAGCGAGGCGACAGTGAAGACGCACATCGCCCGTATCCTGCCAAAGTTGGAATTGCGCGACCGCGTGCAGGCGGTCGTCTTCGCCTACGAATCGGGGCTGGTGCGTCCCGGCGCGGCGAATGACGAAACTGCTTGAACCGCAAAGGCGCAAAGAAAAGAAGGGGAAGAGAAGAGCAATCTGTATTTGCCTTCCTCATCTTCTTTTTCCCTCTTTGCGACCTTTGTGTCCTTTCGGGTGCCCTTTGGGCAGTATTTGCGGTTCAAGCGGTTTCCGACCGCGCGGATCAGCCCGCTTCGTCGGCGGATTGGAGGAAGCGGCGGAGGACGGGCGTCATCTGCGCGAACTCCTTGAGAAAGGCGTCGTGGCCATCCGGCGAGACGAGTTCCCAATAGCGAGCGGGTGCGCCGAGCGCGCGCAACTCCTCGGCGATGGCGCGGACATGCCCGGCGGGGAAGAGAATGTCCGAACTGATGCCGATTAGCAGGGTCGGCATCGTCAGGCGGCGCAAGGCGTCCGTGTACGACGCGAAGCCGTCGCCGAGATCGAAGAGGTCCATCGCGCGCGTCAGGTAGAGATAGGCATTCGCGTCGAAGCGGCGCACGATGCCATCCCCCTGGTAATGGAGATAGCCCTCGATGTCGAACTTGCCGGCGAACGGCGCGTGCCGCGAGGGGCGCGTCGCCGCGTTGCGCCCGAAGCGCGCCGTCATCCCTTCATCGCACTGGTACGTAATCATGCCGACCATGCGGGCGATCGCGAAGCCATCGCGTGGCGGATCGGCGGGGTCGTAGTCGCCGCCCCGCCACTTCGGGTCGGCCATGATCGCGCGGCGTCCGACCTCGTTGTAGGCAATCCCCTGCGCGTGGAAGCGGCCGGACGCGCCGATGGCGATCACCGCGCCCGCTCTTTCGGGATATGTTACTCCCCACTGGAGCGCCTGCATCCCGCCGAGTGAGCCGCCGACGACCGCGTGCACGCGCGTAATCCCGAATCCATCGAGCAGCACCGCCTGCGCCCGCACCATGTCCCGCACCGTGACCGCCGGGAACGTCATATGGTATGGCTGGTCCGTCGCGGGGTTGATACTCATTGGGCCGGTGCTTCCGTAGCAGCCGCCGAGGATATTCGGGCAAATGACGAAAAAGCGGTTCGTGTCAATCGCGCGGCCGGGGCCGATCAAATCGCCCCACCACGGTTCCGGCGCGGGCGCCTCGCTGTCGGCGTGCACCCCGGCGTGCGATCCGCCCGTCAGTGCATGGAGGACGAGAATCGCGTTGTTCCGCGCGGGCGCGAGCGTGCCCCACGTCTCATAGGCAATCGTCACGTCATTGAGGCTGCCGCCACTGTCCAATAGGAAAGGCAACGACTGTTCCGGCAAGGAATAGAAGCGGGTATGCGCGAGGTCCATCCCCTCCGCTCGGTACGGGGGGAAACGATCGTCATGCGCGCGGACGGTACAGGCGGGTTCCGCGCTCGTCATCGCGACATGGTACATCCTTCACCTCCGAACCAGGGTGCGACCCGAAAAAACGAAAACGTCAATCCTCACCCCACGGGGCGAGCGATTGACGAACACGCTCACGGTACCACCCTGTTCACTGCGGCCTCGCGACCACAGCCTCGACGGGTACGGCGCGCCAGAGATGCACGCCCAACCCTCGCCCGGTATCGGGGGCGAACCGACACGGCCTACTGGGTAGAGTTCGGAGTTCGAACTTCATTCAGCCGGTAGCTCGGCGGGCATATCCGACAGGGTTCCGGCTCCTCGGGCTTCCACCATGCCCCGATTCGCTGCGAGCGTTTCCCCCGCGGACTCATCCGCGTCCACACTGTGCGGGACCGGAAACGGCAGCCGCCATCACATCTGCTGCGACGGCGGCTCATTCCGGCATCCCTCGTATCTCGCCCCATCGGGGCAGGAGTTGGCACCGTAGCTGCGCGCTTTGTAGACACGCCGCCGGTTGCCGGGCTTCAACGGGCCGATTACCCTCCACCGCTCTGGATACGAGCCGCGTTCACTTGTTGGCACAAAGCATAGCAGCGGAAACCCAGATGCGTCAAGCGATTTATGGCGACCGGTAGCGTCTCAAAGCTGGTAGCACCGCTCCTGCTCGGCAATCGGCCGGCTTTGAGACGCTTCCATGGCGACCGAGTGGGCACAGACTATGTGGGTCTAGTGCTAGTGGGTCATGCCGCAAAGAGTTGAAGATGAGGGATCGGTGATGCGAGACTGTGGTGGCAGGAAGGAGAGCGACGATGGCCCCACCACCGACGAGGGCGATGCGTGCGTGCAGAT
>JBPCPB010000080.1:0-13662 GCA_050999735.1 Thermomicrobiales bacterium
CTTCACCTACGAACCAAGGGGGAATCCATACGGAAGCGTCTTCGGGTCCAGACGGTTCTTCGCGCGCCTTCATTACCTCCCTGTAGAGAAACGTCTCCCGTATCTCCCTTCCAGCCGCCTCCACTTCTTCTTTGCTACCCAGCACGCCGCGCTCTGCTTGTTGCACGTAATACCTCCTCAATTGCCACATACGCCCACTGCGAGGCGTCTCCTGCATGGCAGCACTCCGGACGGTCGCACCTCGCGCGGGCTTGCTACTCCTACCGAATCGGACTGTAACTACTTCACGATTACTTCACGGACGCCGCGTATCGGGCGTATTCGCGAGTGTTCGTACATGTTCTCATGACAGAAGCGACGCGTCAAGTTTACCCCGTTGTGACGGCCTAAAGCGGGCGTGTGCGAACACGGATGAACATGTGTGATACAATAGGAAAGAGGCACTCGGCATGCTTTGGGAGCAGGGGGTCGGAGGTTCAAATCCTCTCGCCCCGACCAGACAAATCCAGCGATGCCAAGGAGAACCGCCCTGCCGGATCGGGCGGTTTCTTCATCTATCACGGAGAAAGCGATGCGCGACGATTATCAGCAATTTGTCCATAACCAGAAGCCGACCATCGGCGTCCTTATGTCGCTGCGGCCGTCCGGCCTCGGTGCGGATGTAGATGCGGTGGTCCGGACGTTTGCTGACCGGATGGTTCACGCGCTGGAAACGGCCGGTGGCGCGCCCGTGCTGATTGATATCACCGCTGACGCGCGCCCTGACCCGGCGGAGTTGGTCCGCCAATACGCGGGTCTGGTGATTCTCGGTGGGGCGGACATTGATCCGGCGTTCTATGGCGATCGCCCGCACCCGGCGACCTATGGCGTGGACGCGGAGGCGGATCGGTATGAGATCGTCGCCGTACGCGCCGCGCTCGATTGCGGCACGCCGGTCGTCGGTATCTGTCGGGGCATGCAAGTGATCAACGTGGCATGCGGCGGCACACTAGTGCAGGACCTCGGTGCGGATACGCCGCATCACGGGCCGCCACATGCGATCATGGTGACGCAGCGAATACATCTTGACGCCGACTCGCGGCTTGGTAGCATCCTGGGCCGCGCCGACATCTCGGTGCGGACCGGGAATCATCAGGCCGTGCGGGATGTGGCGGATGGCTTCTCGGTTATCGCGCGTGCAGGTGATGGCGTCGTCGAGGCAATCGAGCATACCACCGCATGGGTAATCGGGGTGCAATGGCACCCGGAGGATCCCTTCGCCGACGCGCACGATCTCGCCGCCATCGCGAATGCCCTGGTCGAGCACGCAGCCATGCATGACCACGCACGAAGTGCGAACAGTGATGGCGTGATGACGACTCGATAACCGCCAATGCTGCCCAGAGGGCGCCCGCAAGAACGCCAAGAAGAAAGAGAACAAAACAGATGAAGAGATTCACTCAATTTCTCTCTGCATTTCTTGGCGCCCTTGGCGTTTTGGCGGTTCGATCCTCTTCGGAGGGCTTTGCAATCATCTCGAAGCGAATACCTGCGTGCTATACTTGCGATAACGTCCGCTTTTTTCTTGTCGCGGTGTTTAATCAGTGAAACACGGTAGCCCGTTTTTCGTATCTTAGACACATAGCCGCACATGGGTGCGCATTGGATTGATGAAAGCGAATCGAAGATGACGGTAACGGAATCACCGACGACGAATGATGACAGCATACTCCTCGATGCAATTGCGCATACGAATCACCGAACGGCGATCTATCATCACGCCCCGCCGATTCAGGATGCCGATGAATTGGCGCTGATCGAGCGGGCAATCGCGGGCGATGAGCGGGCATTCGCCGAACTCGTCACGCGCTATCAGACGGCGGTGTACAACCTCGCATACCGGATGCTCGGCGACGTGGGCGAAGCCGAAGATGCCGCGCAGGAAGTCTTTTTGCGCATTTATCGGCGTCTCGCGACGTATGATGCCGATCATCGTTTCTCGACATGGGTGCTCTCGATTGCCAGTCACTACTGTATTGATCTCCTCCGGCGGAAACGGCCGTGGCTCGTGCCATTAGAGAATATTTCCAACTGGATGCGGGCGCGCTCGCGCGGGCCGGAGGCGGCGGCGTTGGTGCAGGAGCAGCAGGACACGGTGCGCACGCTGCTCGCGAAGTTGCCCGAACACTATCGGCTCGTCCTGCTCCTGCGATACTGGCATGATCTCGGGTATGAGGAGATTGCCCAGGTCGTTGATCTTCCTGTCAGCACAATTAAGGCGCGCCTGCACCGCGCACGGAACGCGCTGGCGGCACTCGTGAATGGCGATGGGAGGCTTGCTGATGCATTGCAAGCCCACTCGTAGTCTCCTCCTGCAATCGCTCGAATATCCCCTCGATACCGCGACGCAGCGCGAGGTGGAAATGCATGTCGCGGAATGCACCGAGTGCCGCCGGTTTGCTGAGGCGATGCACATGTGGCCCGCGCACGCTGCCGCCCAGCAACGACGGCGCAGCGCGCCAGACCTCAACGAGCGCGTGCTCGCCAATGTGCGTCCCTTGCCGCCGCCGTGGGTCTACCGACACGAGCAGCAAAACAAGCAGATGCCGCAACTGATCGCCTTTGTGGTCGGCGCGTTGGGTGTCTCGCTGGCCTTTCTGATGCTCTGCCTGACATTCGTCGTAGCAATCGCGGGGAATCCATCGCCCGGATCGGGCCAACAACAGCAATTGATGGTGCCGGAAGTGTGGCACGATGTCGAGATCTGGATGAATGGCGTGCCGAATGACCACACCCACGCACTCGTGACGCTCGTCGCCGTGCTCGCGTTTATCGCGCTCGTCGTGGCGTGGTTCCGTACCCTGGCGGCACATGTTGGCCGCGACCGCTAATCATCCAACGCCCGAACCGATCCCGGTTTCGATGCCGACGCCCATTATCCGCTTCGAGCGCGCGACGCGCCAGTACACGACGGGCCGCGGGGTCGTGACGGCCCTTCAGGAGGCGACGTTCTCCGTCACGCGCGGCGAGTGGGTAGCAATCGTCGGCCCATCGGGCAGCGGCAAGAGCACGCTGATGAACCTCCTCGCCGGCATTGATCGGGCAAGCGCGGGCGAGGTGTGGGTCAACGGCCAGGAGTTGACGCATCTCTCGGAGGAGCGGCTGGCGCGCTGGCGCGGCCGACAGGTCGGCATCGTCTTTCAGTTTTTCCAGTTGATGCCGACGTTGACGGCAATCGAGAACGTCGTCCTGCCAATGGAATTGCGCGGGCGATGGCGAGGCGGGCGGCGGAAACGAGCGATGGCGCTCCTGGAGCGCGTCGGCGTTGCCGATCTCGCGGCCAGTTTGCCATCGCAGATGTCCGGTGGAGAGCAGCAGCGGGTCGCGATTGCCCGCGCCCTCGCCAACGATCCGGCGATTCTGCTTGCGGACGAACCAACCGGCAACCTCGACTCCGCGACGGGCGAGCGCATCATTACATTATTGGCCGATCTCGCCGATGGCGAGCGCACGCTTTTGATCGTCACGCATGACGCGCGGCTGGCGTCCCGCGCGCCGCGCACGATTGGGCTTGCGGATGGCGTTATCATGCAGGACACTATGCGCGCCGACGCGATGCCGACCCGGACCGACCTCGCGCATGCGGAGCAGGCAGGTTCCGGATAACAGGTGGGCGCGGCGCGACGGATCGGTAGAGCACGCGCATGACGGTACTGGTCACCAAGACACTCCGCGATTTCGTTGTGCGCCGCCTCCGCTCGGCGCTCCTCCTGCTCGGCATCATCATCGGTGTCGCGGGCATCGTGGCGATCGCCTACACCGCCCGCAACCTCGCCGGGGCGCAACGCGCCGCGTATGTCTCCGCCTCGCAGTCCGATCTCTTCATCGGTGTCCGGAATTTCCCGGCCGGGCTTGAGAATGTCATCGAGGAGAACGACAACGTCAAAACCGTCGAATCGCGCGTCGGCGACTATCTCCAATGGTCGAATGGCGGCCCCTACCGGGACGTGTTGATCTACGGCGTGCATGACTTTAGCAACATCCAGATCAACCGCCCGACGCTGGTTGCGGGGCGCTGGCCGGGCAAGGGTGAGGCGGTGCTCGATTATTCGTCGCAGCGGCTGCAACCCGTCGCGATTGGGGATACGATTGCGCTCCGGGAGAGCGTCGCGATGGATCCTGTCTATGCGCGCATCAGCGGCTTCACGCGCACACCCGGCGAGCCGGACGCCTCGATTCAGGATCGCGCGACCGGCTACGCTCCCGCAGCAGATGTCCAGATCTGGCGCCAGGAGCCGGGCGAACATCAACTGCTCGTGCGCCTCAACGAACTCCGGCGGGCGACGGAGACGCAGCAAGCGATCATCCGCGTGCTGGATAAGCGCGGCATCCCGCATGGGCCGGCCGTGATTCGGGACCCGCAGCAAGCGGTGGGAATCAAGGAACTCGGTGCGCTCCTGCTCCTCATGTCAGTCTTCTCGGTAATCGGCGTCGTGCTCAGCGGTTTCCTCGTCTGGAACACGATGGCGGCGGTGATGTCGGAGGAGATGCGGCAGGTCGGTATTCTCCGGGCGATTGGCGCCAGCCGCTGGCAAGTCCTGCGCACGTATCTCCTGCCCGCGCTCGTCGTCGGCGTCGTCGGCAGCCTCGCGGGTATCGCCGTCGGGGTGGTCGGTGGTGGTGCGTTGGCGGGGTTTCTCGGCGGGCTGATTGGCCTTGCCTTGCCGCCGTTCACGCTCGCGCCGCGCGAGATATTGCTGGGCTTGCTGATTGGGCTGGGTGTGGGGATTGGCGCGGCGATCTTCCCCGCCTGGCAGGGAACGCGGGTCACGGCGCTCGAACTGCTGCGGAACTACGGCATCCGCGCTGACTATGGCGTCGGCTTCGTGCAGCGATTCCTCGCGCGCCTGCGGGGGACGAGCGCAATGCTGACGATGGGGGTGCGCAATATCTGGCGGCGGCGCGTTCGCTCGGTCGTGACGATGCTCGTCGTCGGTGTCGGCGCGGCGGCGTTCATCGGCACGCAAGCCTTGAACGCCTCAGTGTCGCATACGATTGACACGCTCTACGCCACCTATGCCGCCGACGCCTGGCTGAGTTTCAACCGGCCAATGAATGTGCAATTCACCGACGAACTGGCCCGCGATCACGACATTGTGGCATCGGAAGGATGGGTACGCGATGATGCCTATGTGCATCAGACGCTGACCGACCTCTGGGGTATTCCGGCTGATACGCAACTCTATCTCCACGCGGTGACAGACGGGCGGTGGTTTCTCGCCCACGAGCCCAATGAGGTCGTGGTGACGGCGAATCTCGCGCGGAGCCTCGGCTTGCACACCGGCGACCCGCTCACCGTGGTCTTCCGCAAGCGGCAGCAGACCTACAGCATCGTCGGGATCGTGGATGACGAAAGCACCTATCTCGGCAGCCGCGCGACGGGCAAGGTCTTCATGACGCCGGAGAACGCGAATAACCTCCGGGGGCGTGCTGATAGCGCGGACTTCTTCGCGGTCCGGTTCACGGACTCATCCCCGAACGGCGTCAATGCGGCGCTGCGGCGGGTCGAACAACAGTTCCGCGTCTACGAGCCGCAAGCGCTTGCCGCCTATGAGGATCGCTCGAATACGCAGAACACCATCCGTATTCTGACCGTCCTCCTCGATGCGATGGTGATCGTCGTCGCCGCCATCGGCGTGGTCGGTCTGATCAACACGCTCATTCTCAATATCACCGAACGGCGGCGCGAACTGGGTATCCTGCGTTCGATTGGCGCGGGGGGCGGGGCGCTGATCCGCCTGCTCGTTAGCGAGGGAATTGTGCTCGGCGCGCTCGGCTACGGGATCGGGCTTGTGGGAGGCTATGCGCTCGCCCGGTACCTCGTCGCGCTTGCCGGAGCGGAACTCTTCCGCATGCAATTCACGCTTTCGCCGTTCGTGCTCCTGCTAACCGGCGCGTTGACGCTCGTCGTCGCGGCGGGCGCGAGCGTCGCGCCCGGCATCCTCGCGGCACGGCTCCGTCCGATTGAGGCGGTGCGCTATGAGTAGGCGAACGGTAGTGGCGCTCGGATTGCTGGTCGTCGTGGCCGCTGTCGGCGCGGCCGTCTGGGCGGGTTTCTTCCGCACGCAGCGGGGGAGTGTTCACACCGTGACCGTCGAGAAACGGGCCGCGTTGAGTGCGACCGTGCGGGCGACCGGGAAAGTGGACGTCGCCGGAAAACTCCCCATCCCGCTCACGCAAGCGGGCACGATCCGCGTGTTGGCCGTCACGGTCGGGGACGCTGTCCGCACGGGCGACCTGATTGCGGCGCTGGATGACGCGCGCCAGCGTCAGGACCTTCAGGCGGCGTCGGACGCCCTCGATGCGGCGCAGTACGGTTTGACGAATGCGCGCGCGCGCGGCACGGGAGACAGCACCGGTCGCGCGGCAATCGTCACCGCCGAGGCGACGGTGCAGGACGCCCAACGGCGGCTTGACACGGCGCGGGACGCGCTCCGCCGGACCCTCGTGCTCGCGCCGATTGACGGTACGATTGTGTCAGTGTCCGTTGTCGAGAAGGGCATCTACAACCAGGGGCAGGAAATCGCCCAGGTCGCGAACCTGCAAAACCTCATTCTGACCGTTGATCTGGACGAACTCGACGTACCGCGTCTCGGCGACAATCGTGCGGCAACGATCACCTTCGATGCCTTCCCCGGTAAAGAGATCATGGGCACGCTCGCCTCCATCGCGCCTATCGCGACGAACCGGGGTGGCCGCACCGTCTATGAAGGCAATGTGACCTTCGCCCGCCCGCCCGACCTCGCGTTGCGACCGGGGATGGGTGCGGACGTCACCGTCGCGACGCGCACCGAGCAGAATGTCCTCGTCGTCCCCGACCTCGCCGTGGAGACGATCGGGGCGAAGACGTTTCTGACCGTTCTCCATAGTGACGGCTCCCGCGAGCGCGTTGAAGTGCAAACGGGCATCCATGCGAACGGTGTCGTTGTGATCGCGAGCGGCGTCAGCGAGGGCACGCGCGTCGTCGTGCCATAAATGTCTGCTATGGAAACAGGAGGGAGAACGAACCACCAAGACACAAAAGAACACCAAGAACACCAAGAAATCTTTATGCTCTTTTCTTTGTGTCCGTGGTGTTCTTGGTGCCTTCGTGGTTCAGTTTAACTCGATGTCCCGCCGCTTTTCGACTCGACAGACGGTTTCGCGCCTTCATCGAGGACATTCGCGTATTGGTTGATGCGGGATTTTGCCTCGTCGCCGAGCCGGTTGATTTCGTCGCTCAGGCTGCTGACGCCCTGTTGCAGCATCTCGATCAACCGGTCAATGGACTCCTCGATCAGCGGCATGTTTTCGCGCACCGCATTCTGAAGTTGCTCGTCAATGTTTGCAAATTGCGCGCCGAACATTGAAGACAATTTCGACCGCCCCTGCTCGCTGCGCATGTACATGATGAGCGCCACCGCCCCCGCCGAGAGCGCGCCGCCGGCGCCGAAGCGCGCGGCCTTCTGTCCTTTGCTTTCCTGACCATTCGTTGTCACTGCCATGGGTTACCTCCTCTTTCTGATCGCTGATTGCCACATAGCAACTTGCGCGCCGCCAGTGCGGCATGCGGCTCACTCGCCATCGTGCGCTCAAATACGATTGAGCAGTTCGACACGCTTGGCGTCATATTCGGCTTGTGAGATCGCGCCCCGATCCCGCAGGTCCGCGAGTTTCGCGATCAGCGCCGTGGCATCGTCATGACCGGTCATCATGGGGGGCGGCGCGGCGCGGTAGCCGCTCGTGCGGTCCGCGTATGCATCGCGGGCCGCAAGCACCGCCCGTTTGAAGGCGAGCGGGTCGGCGACGTGTTCGAGCGTGTCTGAGCCAATATCATTGCCGGTAACGATCTCCATGTCACCATAATTCAGGATGCGCCCGACAAGCGTTTGATTCAACACGAGGTCGTTGATCATGTTGAGCGACGAGTCAATCGAGTGTTTGCCCAGAAGGCCGTATACCTGAATAACCCGGTGATCGGTGATGATGTAGTGCTCGTTGCGCCAGCGTAGGAATTGTATGAACACTTGCAGGTAAAAGATGAGCGCCGCAGCGAGGAAGACAAACAGGACGATCAGGCCGATCCGGTCGTTCGCGATCTTTATCTTCGCGACGATCCCGATGGCGACGAGGAGAATTGTCAGGAAGGCGTTGACCGCGATCCGCTTCGCCAGGACCGTCCAGTGCGGATGCGCCGCAAAGAGTTTTTCCTCGCCGTTCCCAAGCAGGTCGTCAATGTATGCCATCGCGCCCCTCCCTTTCCACCCGATAGCCGTCATCCATCCGTTGCAGCACGAGGGGCGACCGAAGATCGCGCTCGGTCGCAGCGCGAATCCACCGGCCAAGCACCGTGCCTGCTTCGTCGAGGGCATCCGGCGGCAAACGAACCTGCACGATCCGCGCGAGCGATTCGCGGGCAAGGAGACGAAGCGCCTTGATCGTCGCCGTCTCAATCGGCGGTGCGAGCACATCGAGTTGCCGACAGGCGGGGCAGAGCAGCCCGCCGCGTTCGACGCTGTAGACGTACGGGAGGTCCGGCGCAATCGGTGTATTGCACCCGGCGCACGCCGACCAGGACGGTGCGAGGCCATTGAGTGTCAGGATGAATAACTCGAACCAGCGGCAAGTCGCCGATGCGTCCGCGCCGACATCGAGCGCGACGAGCGCCGCGACAAAGGCATCGTAGAGCGCGCGGCTACCACTCTCCTCTTCGGAAAAGGTATCCACGAGTTCCGCGAGATAATACGCGGGGCCGAGGAGGTCCAAATCCGCCCGGAGGCGCGGAAACGGTTCGATCATTTCGACCTGCACGATTACATCGAGGTCGTGCCCCTGCGCGAGCATCATCGCGCACCGGCAGAACGGTTCGAGGTGCCCGGACTTCTTGCTCGTCATCTTCCGCACGCCCTTGGCAACGGCGCGCACTTTGCCGCGATCGGGCGTGATGATTGTCAGGATGCGGTCCGCCTCGCGCAGATCCCGACCGCGCAGGACGATCCCTTCGGTGCGATAGGTATGTTGTCCCGTTCCGCGTGGCAACCGTCGCGCTCCTTTCAAGAGCACGATTATCGCAGACGCCGCGCCCCCGTGCACTATAATTCCTATGCTCGGTGAGAGCAGGCTTTCCAGCCTGCCGTTCCCGCTATGAGAGGCAGGCTGGAAAGCCTGCTATCACCAACCGCGATTCGCGGTATAATGGTTTGTGTGGTTGTCGCGATGGAGGTTTGCTCGTGGATCTCGTGCTGGCGGTTCGTGTGCAGGGAACGCCCCTCATCTTCGGGATACCGCTCGCCTTTCTCGGTGGATTCCTCTCCTTTGTGTCGCCCTGCGTGCTGCCGCTCGTGCCGGGATACATCGGCTATCTCGCGGGAACGTCGGTCGCGGCGGGGAGCGCGCCGCCACGCCGGACGCTGCTCCTGAACGGCCTCGCCTTTGTGCTGGGCTTTTCGGCGGTCTTTACGATCGTCGGCGTGGCAATCGGGCAGTTTCTCACGAATGTCCAGTCGGCGCAGGGCTACGTCCGGTGGATCGGCGGCGTCGTGATTATCATGCTCGGTTTTCACATGCTCCGTCTAATCCGCATTCCGTTTCTCAACCGCACGATCAAAATGCAGCCGGGCGCGGACGTTCTTGGCGGTACACGCGGCGGGCTTGGGATCATGGCGCGCCCGCACGCGATGGGCATGTTTGGGCGGTCGTTTTTGATCGGGACGTTCTTCGCGGCCGGTTGGTCGCCGTGCGTCGGCCCGATCCTGACTGGCATTTACGGGGTCGTCGGCGCGCAACCCGCGAATGGCGGCCTCTTGCTGTTCGCCTACTCGCTCGGTCTCGGTGTGCCGTTCTTGTGGGTCGCGCTGCTCTTCGACACGGCAAGTGGCATGCTTCGGCGCGTCAATCGCTACTACGGAATTATCTCGATCGTCAGCGGGCTTTTTCTGATCGGTATCGGCGTCCTCCTGCTGACCGATACGATGGCACGCCTCGCGCAGTATGCGCCCGCGATCAGCATTCCCGGCGTCATTTAGCCAGTTTCAAAACCACCAAGACACCAAGAACACAGAGAGCACCAAGGCAAGAAAAACGATTCCTTCCTGGTGTTCCTGGTGTTCCTTGGTGTCTTGGTGATTCATCTCTCATCAGTTTTGCAACGGTCACTTAACGGGGCTGCACGATTGCGGCGATCCGCGCGGTTCCTGTGGTATGATTCTGTCTGGTTGGAGTGGCGTGCGGGCGGCTTCAGAACGCCACTTGATGTGACTGTGGACGCAAACAATGGAGTTTGCCCCATGACCCCCTCGCCGACGACCGACAGACCTACAACGACCCCGCGATCCGCCGTGACGGCGTTCCTTGATGCGATCTGGTGGTTTTTTACCTCCGTCCGTGTCGCGCTCTGGTTGATTGGTGCAACGATTTTCTGGGTGTTACTGGCGACCCTGGCGCAGTCAACGTTCCCCGCATACATTGCGCGGACGATCCCCGCGTTGAATGGCGTGATGCAGCACTGGGCGACTTGGGCCGTCTGGGAGTCGCCACTATTCCTGTTGACGATCGGGCTGCTCGTCGTCAGCATCATCCTTGGCGGGATGGTGAACCGCTGGCGCGGGATCGCGCAGCGTATCTGGCGCCCCAGTCTCCGGACATCCACCGGGTTCTTCAGCGCGGTCAAGACCGCTACCGCGCTCGATGTGCCATCGCCTGACGCGGGCATTGCCGCGTTCACGGCGACGCTCGGCGCGCACCGCTATCGCACGCTCGCCTGGCGAGATGAGAAAAGTGGCGCGACGCATCTCTATGGTGATAAGAACCGCTACAGCCTGCTGGCGACCTTTCCCTTCCACACCGGCCTCGTCCTCCTGATGTTCGGGGCGATGATCGCCGCGACGTTTGGCTGGCGCGAAATCGGCTTCCTCGTCCCCGATGGCTCGACCCGCCCGATTGGACACGGCACCGGCCTCACGGTTCGGAGCAATGGTTTCGTGGATACATACTACGACGACGGGCGCGCGAAGGATTACTACTCGGATGTCGCAATCGTTCGGGATGGGCAGGTCGTCAAATCAGGTCGCCTGCGCGTCAACAACCCGATCAGTTACGGCAGTGTATCGCTCCATCAAGCGACGTTCGGGCAGGCGGAGAAGTTTCTCGTCACCGATGCGGCGACGGGTGCGACCCGTTGGGACGACAGCATCCCCGTCTTTGTGTCCGATAACCGCGCCTTCGCGCGGCAGTTCACGGACGGACTTGGCGAGTTCGAGCCGACCGGTGTGCAGCGGTTGGATGATCTCGGTATCACCGTGCGGCTGGTCACGTCCGCCGGATCGAATGACGAGAAGATCGGCGTCGGCCAAATGGCGATTGCGATTTTCGATAACCGCGCGGTGAAAGCGGGGGCCGGGCCGATTGGCACGGGCAAACTCGATCCGGGCGGCTCAGTGACCATCGGTGGTCTCACCTTCACGTTTCAACGCGAAGTACGGTTCACCGGCTTGCAGATCACGCACAATCCGGGCCTGCCAATCATCGTTGCGGCGGCGGCGATGATCTTCTTCAGTATTATGGTAACGTTCTATCTGCCGCACCGCCGCGTGCGCGCTCTGGTCGTGCCGCAACCGGATGGCACGGTGCGGATGCACATTGGCGCGCAGGTGAAGTTGGATATCTTCGGCGCGAAAGAATACGAGCGGCTCGCGGTAGAGATCGCCGAGCGGGCCAGTGCCGCTGATCGAGATTGGACGCAATCGGAACCGGAACTGGCCACGCTCGTCCGTGATTGATCCGCCCGTATGGCGGACGAAGGGGTTGTGAGAGATGCTGGGAGCACTGAGATTTTCCTCGTATTGCTTGTACGGCGCCTTTGTGTGCGCGATCGCCTCCACGATCCTCTACGCCGTCTACGGTGTCGGGCTGTTCCGCGTCCGCGCCGCGCGGATGCAGACGACGACGGGCGATACGATCACCACCGGCGTGACCGCACATCGGACGCCGGGTGGCCCGACGACGATCGGATACCTCGCGACCTACATGCAGCGTTCCGCCCTGCTCTTCATGATCGGCGCGCTCCTCTTTCGCACCCTCGTCTCGAAACGTGGCCCATACGGCAATATGTACGAGTTCGCGCTCGCCTTCGCGACGACGATTTGCCTCGCCTACTACATCATGTCCCGCATCTATCCCGTGCGAACGCTCGGCGCGCTGGCGATGGCGGCGGCTTCCACAATCATGTTCTACGGTATTACGCGCCCTGACTCCGAGAAGCAGGTGGCGGGGCTGATCCCCGCCTTGCAGAGCAAGTGGATCGCCATTCATGTGCCGATGGCGATGCTCGCCTACGGCTTTTTCACGATTGGCTTCGCGGCAGGCGCGATGTATCTCCTGCAGGAGCGGTTGAAGACGGACAAATTACCCTCCCTCGATGTGCTTGACGAGGTGGGCTATCGCGCGACGGTGGTCGGCTTCCCACTGATGTTTCTCACGCTCGTCCTCGGCGGCATCTGGGCAAGTGAGGCGTGGGGCGGCTTCTGGACCTGGGACCCGAAAGAGACTTCCGCGCTCGTGACGTGGTTGATTTACGGCTTCTACATGCACGCCCGTGTTGTCCGAGGCATGAAGGGGCGCGGCACGGCAATCATCCTGATTGTCGGTTTCGCGGCGACGATTTTCACGTACTACGGCAACTACTGGTTTAGCGGCTTGCACGGGTTCATCGGGCCTGGTGGCCTCGGGGGAGACTGAACCAATGACGGAGCAGCCCGATTCTGCCAGCGCACCGGAGACGATGCCGTCACTACGGACACTGCCACGCGGCGTGCAGGTTGGCGTCGGGTTGCTGGTCGCCGTCGCGATCATCCTCGGCGTCGCGTTGTTCAACCGCGACAGCGGCGGCGCGGGCCTCACCGATCCGGGCCGCACCGTGCCCCGAGTAGGCGAACGGCTCGCCGCGTTGCCACTCACGACGATGGATGGCACGCCGTTCGATATGGCGACGCTGAATGGCCACCCGGTCTGGATCAACTTCTGGGCCGCGTGGTGTGGGGCGTGCAAGGCGGAGATGCCCGACCTGCAAACGGTTTATGCACAGGAACGCGCGGCGCATCCTGATCTCATTCTGCTGCTCGTCAACACGGCCGATGTGCGCCAGGACGGGCTGAAGTATTACCAGGATTTGCACATGACCGGCACGCTCGTCTTCAACGACGGCTCGAACGATGTCGGCCCCTATCGAATCACGAACTTCCCAACGCACCTGATGATTGACCGCAACGGCGTCGTCCAGCGCGTGCTGCAACGACCCCTCAATCCGGAAACGGCGCGCCAGGAGTTGCAACATATCACCGGCTGACCGGCCGATGGCGAATTGCGCGCCGCCCGGACGCATGGTACGATTTCGCGTGATGGGCCTGTAGCTCAGCGGTAGAGCACTGGACTTTTAATCCATTGGTCGTGGGTTCGAATCCCACCGGGCTCACCAAACATCGCCTTGTACAGCAAGAAAAATCAGTCGGGCATGCGGGCAGATACGCCCGACTGGCCTAACCCGTGACCTAATACTCTGTCGCAATGGAAATGGCGCCATAGAAGCCCTCCCCTTGTTTCGTATGTGCGATTCGTGAAGCGCCCTTTTGCGATGGCGGGGTGCGAGGG
>JBPCPB010000090.1:0-4886 GCA_050999735.1 Thermomicrobiales bacterium
GATGGGTCCCTTTTTTTGTTTGAGTGTGTGGTAGCGGCTTTCCGCCCGGGTGGAAACACAGTTGGGAAGCTTCCCACCATCGCAAATTGATTCTTTCTGAGCGTGATCCGCAACTATCCCTAATGATACACGCGGCGGGACGTTCTGCGATACGATAACGGAGACGGCCTAACCCCCGACCCCTTCCCTAAAAGGAAGGGGAGCGATCCTCTCTGAGATCAGGGCGCGAAGGGGACAGCGTACAGTATCGTGAAGTCACCCCTCCATTTTAGGGGAGGGGCCGGGGGTGAGGTTTTCCGAGAACATCCAAGCGTCACAGGATGCAAAGTGATGCCACAGGAGGTTTCCATGCGCGCGAATGACTTGCACGGCGTGCCGATCACGATTGTCGGGGCGGGGGCAATTGGTGGAACGGTCGGGGCGTTCCTTTCTGATGCCGGATATGACGTGACGCTCGTGGATCGCGACGCCGCGCATGTCGAGGCGATCAACGCGCGCGGGATGCGGATCACCGGCATCCGGGGTGATCGCGTCTTCCGTCCGCGCGCCATCCATGGCGACGCACTGCGCGGCCCGCTCGGCGTGACGATTCTCTGTGTCAAGGGGCACTTCACCGAGGGCGCGATGGAGCAGATCGGCCCGCTGCTTGCGCCCGATGGTTATGTCCTTTCCTTGCAGAACGGCTTGAACGAAGTGGTGATCGCCCGGCACGTCGGCGAGCAGCGGACGGTCGGCGCATTCGTCCATTTCGGCGCGGACCTGATGGAACCGGGTGTGATCCAACTCGGCGCGGAGCAGACGATCTTCATCGGCGAACTCGATGGCCGCGTGACGCCGCGCGCCGAGGCGCTGCGCGACATGCTCTCCCACGTCATGCCCGCCGAGGTGACGACGAATATCTGGGGCTTTCTTTGGGGCAAACTCGTCTACGGCGCAATGGCCTTTGCCTGCTCGACGGTGGATGCCTCCGTCCCACAGGTGATGGATGATCCGCTCGGTCGCCGCGTCTGTTACGAGGCATCCGCCGAGGCGTACCGCGTCGCGAAATCGCGGGCGGATCGGTTAGAGAACATCGGCGAGTTCAATCCCAATCTCTTCGCGCCCGGCGACGACGCGCAGGCACGCGGCGAAAGCGCCCTGATGGAGATGGCGAATGCGATGCGCGCTTCCGTCAAGCAGCACATGGGCATTTGGCGCGACCTCGCCGTCAAGAAGCGCAAGACTGAAGTGGACATGCAAACCGCCGTGATCGTCGAAACCGGCCGCGCCCAGGGCATCCCGACGCCCGTCAACGCCGCCGTCCTTGCGGTGATCCACGAGATCGAGGATGGCAAACGCGGCATGGAATGGAGCAATTTGCAGGAGATCGCGACGCGCGGCGGCCTGCGAGCGGGAGGATAGCGCGTTTCCGTGATTAAATTGAGACATGGACGATTGGCGCGAAAGTCAGTCGAAGTGGCACGAGCGATGGGTTTTGAGGATCGAGTGTCGGTTGCAGCCGACGCTACCGGGGTGTTGAGAGAGATATGCGTATCACCGTTAATCCCGCCTATCTGCCGGACACTGCCGAGCCGCCGCGTGAGGCGATTGCCTGGCAACGTGTCTGGGCGGCGATGGTGCGGGAAGAGCCGTTGGCGCACCCGCCGCGCACTATTGCCGCCGTGGATGTCCATCTCGGCGCGGATCGGGCGATTGGCGTCGCGGCGCTCGTTTCATTTCCCGAACTGACGCCGACTGCCGTCGTTTCCGCCGATGCGCCGCTGGCGTACCCGTATGTGCCTGGCCTGCTCTCGTGGCGCGAATTGCCCGCCGCCCTCGCCGCACTGGAACAACTGCCCGACGCGCCCGATGTGCTGATCGCCGACGGTCACGGGCGGTCGCATCCACGCCGGTTCGGGCTGGCCTGCCACCTCGGCCTCGCCGTGAATCTCCCGACGCTCGGCTGCGCGAAATCTATCCTCGTCGGGCGGTATGAGGGATTGGCGGAAGAGGCGGGGAGCGTCGCGCCGCTCGTGGACAAGGGTGAGGTCGTCGCGATGGCGCTCCGGACGCGGACCGGCGTCGCGCCCGTCTTCCCCTCGGTCGGCCACCGCATCACGCTCGACGCGGTGGTCGAAATCGTCCGTCGCAGCGCGGTGCGAACGAAACTCCCCGAACCCTCCCGCCTCGCCCACAACGAAGCCCAACGCCTCGCCCGCGCCGCCCGCCCGTAAGGTACAATAGCCGTACATTTTCCCGCATACCAAGGGGGCATGCAGTGGCGACGAAAGCCAAATTGACCTATGCAGATTACATGGCATCGCCCGACGGCGATCACCACCGCTGGGAAGTGATTGACGACGGATGGGCACGTACACCATTCCCCGGCACCAACCATCAACTCGTGGTTGGCGAATTGCTCATGGCCGTTGCCAACTATCTCGACGGTAGACGGCAGAGCAGCGAATGCTTCACCTATCTCGCGATCATCCTCGGTCCGCACGATATGTATGAACCGGATGTGATGGTTCTGACTGCACAGCAACTTCGGGAAGCGCCCGATGACGAGCACCCGCGCGGCGTGCCGCAGTTATGTGTCGAGGTGATCGAAGATGCGACTCGCACGCAAGACCGCGGGATCAAGCGCGAGCGATACGCGCACTTTGGTGTGCCGGAATACTGGATCGTTGATTGGGAAGAAGAAACAGTCGAAGTCTACGTGCTGGAAGATGGTGCATACACGAAACTGTGCGCGGCGCGCGAAGCAGACATGATCCCTTCTCGCGCCTTGCCTGGGATCGAACTGCAACCGGCAATGCTCTTCAAAGACATCTCTTTCTGGCTCCGTTCGGCTCAAGGAACGTAGAGAGAGTGGAACCGAAGTAGGCGCAGCGTTGTACGAAAGATAGGACTGTCCGCGAAGGAGGTTGCGCCATGGTCTCCCGGCTTCATCGCCGTGCCGTGCTTGTCGCTCCGCTCGGTCTGCTGCCTTCCGCTTGCACCACGAATCGGGGAACCGCACCCGGTTCCGTAGTACCGGCAGCACCGACGCCATTTCCTGCACCTACACCGATGCCCCCGCCTCCATCGCAGATGCCACTCCCGGCGGCATCGCCTGCTCGCACGACGATTCCTGCGACGGTTGTCAATCAGCAACCGGAGATATCCGTTTCGCCGATCATGATCCCCGGCCTGATGCTCCCGCCCGTGCGGCCCAATCAGTTTTGGGTGCCGGATGAGCCGAAGGAACTGTTACCGCTCGCGTTCGGTGTGCTCCCGCAAGAATACCAGCCGGAATCGCAACTCACTGTTCATGGGTATGACCTCGCCGGTTCCCTTCCTCAAATGCCTACAGAAGCGGATGTCTATGTGGTCGGCGCATATCCGGACGATTTCGCTGATCGCTTCAGGAGCGTCGTCGCACGGAATGGCGAAGGATGGGAGTGGGTTCCGTTCTATTCCCTCACCCAATGCCAGACGACGATCCCGGCAGATGAGAAAGAGTCCGTCGCAACCGAGGCGCAGGCGGCACAGCGGGCAGCGCAATTATTGATGGAGCGTGGACTATTGATGCCGGACTCGACTCCGCCAGCGACGCACGATATGCCGGATGGTACGTGGCGGCTCTCCTTCCACCGGCACATCAACGGCGTGGTCGTGTACACGAACAAGGGATTGGCGGTCTCGCTCAACCATGATGGACAGGCAACGAATATCATTGGCAGACGGCGGCCACTGCTCGCGAAGAGCCGCTATCCCCTCCGCACGCCACAAGAAGCGTGGCAGATGCTTGCGGCAGGCCGGGGTCGCCCGTTTTACGTTGATGATGGCGCGCCGGGCTTCAACGTAGGAAAGACCGTGACATTGGATCGTTTCGTGGTCCGACAGGTGGAACTTGCCTATGCGGAAACAGAAGTGTATGCGGCACCGGGTAGTCAGGGGAGACGCCCCGCCGAGCAGCAGGTCATGCAGCCGTACTACGTCTTCCACAGCGAGCAGGAGTATACGCTCTATGTACCGGCCGTCGCCGACTCTTACGTGACATGGCCGTGAAAGGATTCTCCTGGAAACGAGTGCGATACAAATGATCGCCTATGCCAGCGTCCCGATGCCGGTCGGTGATATTCTCGTGGCGGGGACGGAGCGGGGGATATGCGCGCTGATTATCGCGGCGAGTGCGGCGATGCCATCGGCGCTCGATGCGCTCCAGCACTGTTGCCCCGCGCCGCTCGTGCCGGATGCGGACGCACTCGCGGAGGTGATGGGACAACTCACCGACTACCTTGGTGGCACGCGGCAGACGTTCGCCCTGCCCCTCGATCTTATCGGGACGCCGTTCCAGCGGCAGGTCTGGGATGCGCTGTTCGCGATCCCCTATGGCGACACCGTGACCTATCGCGACCTCGCCCGCACCCTCGGCCAGCCGGGTGGCGCACAGGCAGTCGGCGGCGCGGTGGCGCGCAATCCCGTCTCGATCATCGTACCGTGCCACCGCGTCCTCGGCAGCAACGGCAGCCTGACGGGTTATGCTTGGGGCATCCACGTCAAACGCTGGCTGCTCGACCACGAACGCCGTGTCGCAGGCCGCACCCTTTTCTGAGACCGGAAACCGCTTGAACCGCAGAGGCGCAGAGAACGCAGAGGAATACAGAGAAGGGGGAGAAATGAAGGATAATCCTTTCTTCCTCTTTCCCTCTCTGCGTTCTCTGCGGTTCTCCCCGGTTTCGACCCCGCTGTGGTACGATGCCGTTCCCGGCGTGCCGGGTTATTACCGTGAAGAAGCCGATGCGGAGGGAGTGCGACGATGGCAGGGGCGCGGAAGAAGATTACCGTCGTGGGTGCGGGGATGGTCGGCGGCACGACCGCGCAGCGGCTCGCGGAGCGCGACTACGCGGACATCGTGCTTG
>JBPCPB010000157.1:0-5655 GCA_050999735.1 Thermomicrobiales bacterium
GCGACGGCTTCTCCCTCGATTTGCACCTGCACATCGTGCCAGTTCGGGCCGTGTCGCAGGGGGTGGCGCTGCGTATCCCAGCGGTCGCCTCCGAGCGTCGTCAGGTCCATCCCGCCGACAAAGGCGATCCGACCATCCACGATCACGACCTTTTGGTGGTGGCAGTGTCCGAGGTGCGCGCTTTCGTCGAGCGCGCACTGGAGATCGCCGGTGGCTTCCTCTTTGATCAGGTCCCGCACCTTCTCCACCGCCCGCTTCGTCGGTTGCAAAACGGCGGGGGCGCCGCACCACAAGAGCACGCGCACGGGGAGGCGTTGCGCCGCTTCGTTCAAGAGGGTCAGTAATTGGCTCTCGATCAGATCGTCTTCACTGCGGCGAAGCAACGGAAAGCGGGGGGTTAACGACCAATCACTGATGTAAATGTAGTGCCGCGCGTGCGTCAGCGCCGCGTGGAGAGCGGTAAAATACTCCTCCCCGTCAATCAGCGGCGTGATGCGATTCGCGCGGCGTGGCGGTGCGCCGCCGGGAAACCACCGGTCATCGTCGCCCCACCAGGTCTCCCGCGCCCGGCGCACGGTCGTTGCATCTACCTTGCCATGGTCGAGCGTCCGATGATGACGGGCGCGATGCAGCGGCCCAATGGCGCGATGGAGCCGCCGATTGAGTTTCGATAGCGATTCAAATGCCGACACGCATCGGTCTCCTTCCATTCTCGCAGTAGCAAAAAGAGCGGTTCACTTCCCAGAAAAATGTGGCCCCGCCTCGTCATGGCAGGCGCTGATCCCGACGCCGATTGAAGGTAAATCCGCCGCCGAGCACAATGAGTGCCACGACGGCGATCACCAGGAGCAGGGCAATGCGGCGCGATCCCCCGCTGGTGGACTGGCTGCCCGCCGGCAGGTTCGCCGACCCACCCGCAATCGTCGGCTGGAGCGTCGCCGCCGTAATGCCGGGGGCCACTGCGGTATTGACCGCCCCACCGGTCAGCGGCGTCGGTGTCTGCGCTCCTACCGCGATCGAACATGCCACGGATGCCAGCGCAACGATGAGCAGGGCAATCCACACGGAATGCCACACACGCAATTTGTCGGTCACGGCACGCATACAGACCCCTCCCGTTCGGCTGGCCGCTCAACATCTCCGAAGAACGTGCATTGCACGCTGAGTGCCATCCCCAACGCGGTCCAATTGGGCGGCGTGAGAACACTGCCCGCAACACTTCATCAAAACTTCATCCTGGCGCGGTACGCTCATCATAAACGTGAGAAGGAGCAAGCCATCTGCGTATTCTGGTCGTGGAAGATGAACATCGGATCGCCGCCTTCCTCAAGCGAGGATTGATGGAGGAGGGATACGCGGTGGATGTCGCGTATGATGGTGACGAGGCGCTGGACTGGTACGCCATCGCTCCCTATGACCTCGTCATCCTCGATGTGCTGCTACCGGGGCAGTCCGGCATCGCGGTTTGTCGTACACTGCGTCAGCGCGGCGTCCACATACCGATCCTCATGCTGACCGCGCGGGATACAATCGAGGATCGGGTCGTGGGGCTGGACGCGGGCGCGGACGATTACCTGACGAAGCCCTTCGCCTTCAGCGAGTTGCTCGCCCGTATCCGCGCCTTATTGCGCCGCGAGCCGGGTGCGCGCGCACTCGTGCTGCGGATCGCCGATCTGACGCTCGATCCGGCGACGCATCTGGTCCGGCGCGCGGGCGCGGTCATTCCGCTCGCGAACAAGGAGTATCAAATCCTCGAATACCTGATGCGCAACGAAAATCGCGTGCTGACACGGACGGCGATTGCCGAGCACGCCTGGGATTACGAGTTCGACAATGCGAGCAACGTCATTGACGTGCATATCCGCGCGCTGCGGCGCAAACTGGACGACAATTACCCGGCCAAATTGATTCATACGGTCCGTGGCGTTGGCTACCGGCTCACCGCCGGTAAAGATCGCTAGATGCGCCATCTTCGGACGCGCCCGTTCTGGCAATCGTTGCGCCTGCGGCTTACCCTCTGGTACGTCGCGTTGCTCGCGGTCATTCTTCTCCTGTTCAGCGCTATCCTCTCTGTGCGGCTGACGGATACGCTCCATGACAATCTCGATGATACCCTCCGCAATCGGGCGAATCTCCTCGCGGGAACGATCACCAGTGATACGGGCATCCCGCGGCTCAATTCCACCCGCCTCCCCCTCGACCCCAATCAGGGCCCCCAATTCGTCCGCCTCTACGACGCGGCGGGCAACCTCGTCGCGGACATCGCCGCAGTCAACGGGCCGGCGAGCGCGACGCCGACCCCCGCGCTCGCCGGCGATGTCGCGGCGGCGTTACGCGGCATGAAATCCATTCGCTCCACGACGGTAGATGGCGAGCGCCAACGCGTGCTGACGATGCCGCTCCGCCCCACCGCGCAAGGCGTCCTGCAAGTCGGCCTCTCGGAAGATGACATCCGCGAGACGGTGCGGTCGCTCGTCACGATCCTCGCGACCCTGATACCGCTCATGCTGCTGATCGCCAGCGGTGGCGGACTCTTTCTCGCCCGCCGCGCGCTCGCCCCGGTGGATCGGATCACGCAAGCGGCACGAGCGATCGAAGCGACAGATCTCCATCAGCGCCTCCCCGAGCCACTGACACAGGACGAGATCAGCCGCCTCGCCCGCACCTTGAATGCGCTGATCGCCCGCCTCGAGGCGGCATTCGCGCGGCAACGCCAGTTCACGGCGGACGCCTCGCACGAACTGCGCACACCGTTGACGATCATGCGCGGCGAACTGGATGTGACCCTCCGGCGGGAGCGCGACGCAAGCGAATACCGTGAGACCCTGATGACCGTCCATGATGAGGTGGCACGTCTGCAAGACCTCGTCGCGGACTTGCTGCTGCTCGCACGCAATGATGAGCCGACACCACAACCGACGACCCTTGTTGATCTCGACGCCGTCGCAACCAGCGTCATGACCCATCTGCAACCCCTCGCGCGCGCGCGCGATCAAACGCTGACGCTGGCGGCGAGTGCCGTGACGGTCTCTGGCATCGCCGGTGATCTGGAGCGGCTCGTCCGCAATCTTGTGGAGAACGCAATCCGCTATACACCCGCGCATGGCACGATCGTCCTCACGGTGCGGCAGGAGGGAACGCGCGCGCTCATCACGGTCGCGGATACCGGCCCCGGCATTGACCCCGCCGCGCTCCCGCACCTCTTCGACCGCTTCACGCGCGCGGACAGTGGACGCAATCGAGCGGCGGGCGGCGCCGGACTTGGCCTCGCGATCGCGCAGGCCATTGCCCGCCGTCACGGCGGCGCGATCACCGTCGCAAGCGTCGTGGGTGCAGGGAGCGTCTTCACCGTCACACTCCCATTGGCTCCCGCCGGATGAATTGTGACTTCATGTCCGGTTCATCGCCATTTCAGTTCGCTGCGGCATACTGCGCGCGGTGAACGATCGCACCATCGGGCAAATCCGTACAGTATCTGGTTTGCAAACCTGCATCGTGTGATGGCCGCGCGTCGTGTGCGGCACAAAATGGACATAAGGAGTAATGGGAATGACGATGCGACGAAAGATCGCCGCCGGTCTCGGTGGCTTGACCCTGATGCTCGGTACGCTGGGTGGCGCGGTTGCGGTCGGCGCGGCAAATAACCATCCCGCCACCCCGGCGCCCGCCGTGCAGCCCGGGCAACCGGATGGCGAGACGGCGGATGGGCCGGACGCGACGAATGGTCAGGATGCGCCGAGCGCGTCGGGCGCGCAAGATATGCCCGAAGCGGGAGATACACCCGACGCGACCGATATGGCGACCGGAGAAGGCGCTGACAACGCGCAGAACGGCTCCGGCCCAGAGGCGGAGGACGGCGGATCCGACACGCCGGTATCAACGGCCCCGTAACGATACAACGGTGGGAGAGGTCAACCGGCCTCTCCTTTTGCTGTCGGTCGTCCGATAGATGACCACCGTCCCGTTTCATCACATGCGCGCACCAACGGTTAAGGAAGTAATGGGGGGGTATGACGAAAAGAGCGGAGCGCGCAGCGGGCTGCCGGGGATACGTGACCTCGGCATGATTTCTGCTACAACGCTCTCGTACTCGTGGGTAGTGGCGCCTGGTTCACTGCAAAAGGAGAAATACGCTCATGTCATCCACACGCCTCCGTACACTCCCAATCGTTTTCGCACTCGTATGCGCCTTCCTGCTTACGGCATGTTCACTCGGTGTAAACTCCGGTAAATCAACGCCCACAATCACATCCGCGCCAACGACAGCAGCGACGGCGCAGGCCCCGACGACTGCGGCAGGCTCCGCAACGCGGTCAACCGCTGTCGTAACCGCCGCTCCACCGACCCGCGCGGCGAGTAGCGCGACGACGACCACCGCAGGGGCGAGCGCTACCACATCCGCCGCGAATGCCTCCGCAAGCGGCACACCGGCCACGAGTTTGATCAGTGCCCCCATATCGGCCTCCGGCCAGCCGCTCTCCGTCGCGCAGATCAACCAGAAAGTGCGCCCGGCGGTCGTGCAGGTCACGAATAACCAGAAGGTGCAGGGGCGGTTCGGCAGTTCCAATGGCATCGCCATACCGGCTGGCGTCGGCACCGGCTTCATCTTCGACAAGCGCGGTTATATCCTGACGAATAATCACGTTGTCGAGGGCGCGAACACCTTGACCGTCGCGACGACGGATAACAAGACGTATGACGCCAAGATCATCGGCACGTATCCACAAGGCGATCTCGCAGTGATTCAGATCACCGCCAATAGCGACCTTCCAACGGTCGCACTCGGCGATTCGAACAAATTGCAGGTAGGCGATCCGGTGGTCGCCATTGGGAACGCGCTCGCGCTGCAAGGCGGGCCGACCGTGACGTCAGGCGTTGTTTCCGCTCTCAACCGCGTGGCGCAGGAACCGAGCAGCGGCTCATCCCAGGGAACGTTCCTCGTGGATTTGATCCAGACAGACGCGGCGATCAACCCCGGCAATAGCGGTGGCCCGCTCCTCAACGCGGCCGGGCAGGTTGTCGGCATCAATACCCTGGGCAGCACGCAGGCGCAGGGCATCAACTTCTCCATCTCGATCAACTCCGCCAAGCCCGTCGCCGATGCGCTGATCGCCGGCCAGCCGATCCCGCGCCCCTTTGTCGGCGTCACAACCGGCTCGCTCAATCCCCAGCAGGACGCGCAACTCAAACTGCCGGCGAATACCGGTGTCGGCATTGCCAGTGTTCAATCGGGCACTCCCGCCGCTACCGCGGGATTGAAGGCGGACGACATCATCATCAAGTTCGACGGCCAGGATGTGCATGGCGAAGAGGGTTTCGTCGGCCTGCTCCTCAATCACAAGCCGGGCGATACGGTGACATTCACTATCCTCCGCAACGGACAGCAACAGGATGTGAAAGTAACGCTTGGGCAAGCGCCAAAGCAATAAGGGAAATCCTATCCCTACGCCTCCTCCCTTCGAGGGAGGAGGCTTCTTTTCTTATTGGTGGTGGCGGGCTTTAGCCTGCTGCAGCAAGGAATGGCAGGCTAAGAGCCGGTTTCAAAACCACCAAGACACCAAGGACCACCAAGAACACGAAGGGGGAAGAACTGTTTCTTGATCGTGGTGTTCTTTGTGTTCTTGGTGTCTTGGTGGTTTCTCTTTCGTCAGTTTT
>JBPCPB010000180.1:0-9273 GCA_050999735.1 Thermomicrobiales bacterium
GATCCATAGTTCGTGCGACTTTCCCTGAGCATCGACCGAGACATCGCGAAGAGGCACCCCTCCCCCGCATGGCGGGCGGAGGGGCAGGGGATGGGAGCAGCAGCCCGGAAGCGATCCCATACCTTCCCTGATTACTCGGACGCGAGGTTGAGGCGAACCCGGATGCCGGTGAATTGCTCGCGCATCGCGGCCACCGACCCCTCGGCATCGTCGCGCCGCACCGCGTCGAGGATGGTGCGATGCCAGCGGGCGTTCGCGGCGGCGAGGGACGGCACATCGGGCAATTGCGATGCGACCCCCTCCTTCACATCCCAGAACGCATGCAGGATCAGCGTCACGACGTGATTATCGAGCGGTTCGTAGAGCGCATCATGGAAAGCAAGATCAACGCGCGGGTCCATGATCCCCCGTTCGATATTCTCCTCCATCCGCGCCACGCACTCCTCAAGCCGAGCGAGTTGTTCATCGGTATGGAGACCAATCACCCGGCGCACGAGTGCGACTTCGAGGATTTCCCGCAGTTGGAGCATTTCGCGCAGCGTCCGCGTGTCCCGGCCGATGTTCTGCACCAGATTAAAGGCCATTCCATCAATCAGCGGGGCGAGTGATGCCTGCCCGACATAGGTTCCCAGCCCATGCCGCGTCTCGATGACTCCGGCGGTCGCGAGCGCCTTCAACGCCTCGCGCAACGAGTTGCGGCTGATACCGAGTGCGCGGGCGAGTGCCGTCTCCGTCGGGATTGGATCACCCGGCACCAAATGATGCTGAATGATGTACTGCTTGATGCGCTCTTGCGCGGCGCGGTAAATCGTTTCGGTGCGTACCGGCGCGGTGATCGCCATGCTTGCGTTCCCCTTTTCTGGATCGTATACTGCATCGCATAGGTTGTAGGACATCCTAGGACCAGCGGCATCTGGCCGTCGCGTATCATACGATCAAGAACGCTATGACGCGAATCCAGATTCGATTGAACGGCGGGGCGGTCTCCACTCCCGTCGTTCGTGTGAACCAGAGGAGCACACGCGATGGCGACGATTCCGCTCGACGAGCGGGCCGAAACGCTCCGGGGCCGGTCGGTCAGCCAGCGGGTGCTGGGGCGCGACTGGCGGCTGGCGTGGCTCTTCTTGTTGCCACTGGCGCTTGTCCTCCTCGGCCTGATCGCTTATCCGTTCGTCTCCGCAATCATCCTGAGCATGCGGCACAAGGTGGTCGGCGGCAAGGCATCATGGATCGGCCTTGGCAACTACAAGGACCTGCTGGTTAGCAAAGAGTATGGATCGGTCTTCCGCAATTCCGTCTGGATTTCGTTTGTCTACACCGGTGGCGCTGTCTGTTTCAAAGTCGTGCTCGGCATGTGTATGGCGCTGCTCCTGAACGAGAAGTTTCATGGTCGCATGTTTATGCGCGCCGTGCTCTTTCTCCCGTGGGCGCTCCCGACGATCGTGACGGCGCTCACATGGCGATGGATGTACTACGGCACGCCAAGCGGGTTACTCAATCTCCTTCGCATTAATTACCTGGGGAAGGACACGCTCGTCCAATACCTGGCGGACCCACATCTCGCGCTCTGGTCGGTAATCACCGTCGTGATTTGGCAAGGGACACCCTTCTACACGATGATGTTCCTCGCTGGCATGCAGGCAATCCCCGGCGAGCAATACGAAGCCGCCGCGATGGATGGCGCCAGCGCCTTTCGGCGCTTCGTTTCAATCACCTTACCGAGTCTCAAGCCGGTCATCATCATCACAACACTGCTTTCCACGATTTGGACGGCCAACAGCATCAACTTTGTCTTCGTGCTCACACGTGGCGGTCCGGTGAACGCGACGATGACCTTCCCCATGCTCGCGTACGAGATCGGCATTGACGGCGCGCGGCAACTGGGCACCGCGGCCGCCGTTTCGGTGATGTTCTTCCCGATCTTTATCATCGCGATCTTCTTCTTGACCAAGCGGATGCTCTCAGACGAAGGGCGCGCATAGGAGGGCACGCATGGCGGTCGCGACGGGCACGCGGACGCGCGCCGAACATCCCACCATTATCACTACCGCAAAGAATTGGCTCGTGCGCCGAGGATTGCGGAAACTGATCTTGATCGGTGGCCTCACGGTCTTCACGATCTGGACACTCTTTCCCTTCGTGTGGATCATTGAGACATCGCTGAAAACGGATAAGGACCTGTACCAACAAGCGACCCTCATCCCGAAGCAGGTGACCCTCACCCACTACGACGCGGTCCTCAATCAGACAGGATTCCTGACCTATTTCAAGAATAGCCTGATCGTCGCGACAACCACGACGATCATCGCGATGGTCATTGGGGTCCTCTCCGCGTATGCGATCACGCGCCTGGCCTTTCGTGGCCGGACGTTCGTTGCCCGAACGATCATCGTCACCTATCTCGTGCCCGCGACACTGCTCTTCATTCCCATCTTCCAGATTGCCCAGCAGTTGCATCTCACCAACAAGGCGGCGGGACTGATCGTGATCTAACTCATCTTTACGGTCCCGTTCTGCACATGGCTGGCGATTTCCTACTTCAACACCATTCCCGCAGAGTTAGAAGATGCGGCGCTGGTGGACGGCGCAAACCGTTTCCAATCGCTGACGCGCGTCATCATTCCGCTTGCGCTCCCGGCCCTCGCGGTCATCGCGCTCTTCGCGTTCACCCAATCGTGGAACGAGTTCCTGTTCGCACTTTTGCTGATTGGCAGCGATTCGCAGAAGACGATTCCCGCCGGTCTCGTCGCGTTCATGAACGGCGATGTGTTCCAATTGGGAGCATTGATGGCGAGTTCGATCCTCGCCTCTCTGCCGCCGATCCTCGTCTATATCATCGCGCAGAAGTGGGTCGTCTCCGGTCTCGCCGGGGGCGCGGTCAAGGGGTGATAGGTCACACGTTCTTTGGGTGCAATGCACCAGCACTGCCACGCATGGTACATGTTCGGAAATCGAAGGAGGCTTTCTCTCATGGTACAGCGGAGAGCGACAACACGGCGGACATTCCTCAAAGGTATCGCGGCGCTGTCGGCCAGCGCAACTGCGGGCGCCCTCCTTGCCGCGTGTGGCGGCGGTTCAGCGACGAATACGCCGAAGGCCGCCGGTGGCGCCACAACCGTGCCGACCAGTGCAACGGCCGCGTCGGCGACAACCGCGCCGGTCGCTGCAACGAGCGCACCGGCCGCCTCCGCGTCCTCGGGGACGACGGGCGCCGCATCACCGGCGGCCTCCGCAGCCGTTGCGAAGTCGTTCAGCGGGAAGCTGAGCGTCTGGGGAAACGTCTCGTTCACGAAAGCAGGCGATAACCTCCTCGGCCAGCAGATGCAGGACTGGGGCAAGGCAAACAACGTCGCCGTCGAGTACACGCCGACCGGCACCGGATACTCGGCCAAGATCGCGTCCTCGATTGAGACGGGTTCATCGCCGGATGTCGTGATGATGACGGGAACCGACACAATCTATTACGCGGCGCAAAACCGCCTCATTGACCTCACCGAGACCTCCAACAAACTCAAGGGACTGGCGGGCGGGATGTACGAGACGCTGCTTCCCTATGTCCAGACAAGTGGGAAGGTCTATGCGATTCCCATGCAGGCTGATCTCCTCGTCATGTACGCGCGCCTCGACCTGATTGAAAAGGCGACCGGCACGCGCAACGTGCCCGCGACCTTCGATGACGTTGACACGATCGCGCGGAAGGTCAACGCGCCGCCGAACCTCTATGGTCTGGGCCTGACGCTCGGCCGGACGAACGACACGCGCGACGGGATTACCGCAATCTTGCGGAACGATGGCGGCACGCTCGTGGATAAAGACGGCAAGCCCGCGATCAGTAATGACGGCACCATCAGCGCGCTCACCCGCGTTCAGACGTGGTGGAAGGACAAGCTGATCCCGCCGGACTCGCCATCGTGGGATGACAGCGGGAACAACAATTCGTACCAATCCAAGCAGTCGGCCTTCGTTATCAATCAAGCCTCGATCTTTGCCTACCTCGATCAGAACGACAAGGCGCTTCTCATGAATACACAGCAGGCACCGGTGCCGAAAGGCAAGGCCGGATCATTCTCGCGCGTCGGCATATGGTCGTGGGCCGTCTTCTCGAGCAGCAAGAATGTAGACGCCGGCAAAGCGCTGATCGAGGCAATCATGCAACCGGATAAATTGGAAGCGGTCTACGAGCAGGTCGGTGGGCGGTGGTACCCTGTCTACAAGGACCTGGCGACCGCGCCGTTCTGGAAGCAGCGCCCCTATTTCGACCTGTTCCCCTCGGCGATTCAGAGCGCGACCCCTGTGTGGGCGCCCGCGCCGGCCACTTCGACGCTTCTCACGCAATTGAGCGCTCTGGACCAGAAGCTCACCCTCGCGGAGATGGTGCAAGACGTCGTTGTGAGCGGCAAATCGCCACAGGATGCGGCGAAGACCGCACAGACGAAGATGGAGCAGGTATTCGCCGAGGCCGCCAAGCAGTAATGGTTCGGGGTTCAGGGACGATTTCGTTGTGGATCTGGCCGACCGACGCCGCTCGCATGCGCAATCGGTCTGAGATCGCACATCCATGGAGAGATGACCGTGCGTCTACGCATCCTCACGCTCAATGTCTGGAACGAGGAGGGTGATCCGCGACGGTTCGCGCTCATCAACCGCGAGCTGCGCCGCCTCGACCCCGATCTCGTCGCGCTTCAGGAGGTCGTTCACACTCCCGCGCGGAACCAACTTGACACACTCCTCCACGGCATGGACTTCTCCCGCACGCATCAGGCAGAGGTCATGGCGACGACCGCGCCGGGTGGAGATCGCTATGGCGGCAGCGCCGTCGCCACCCGGTGGCCCCACCGCGTCGTTGAGGCTATTGATCTCCGTCTGGCGGACGCGGCGGACGTCCCCTGGTGTACACTCGCGGTCTCCGTTACGCTCCCGAATGGGGATGACCTGCTGTTTATCGCGGCCACCACCGCGTGGCGCCTCGATGCCGAGTCCGCCCGCGAGCGGCAGGTCGTCGCGCTCACGGATCTCGACGCGCGGCACCGGGGCGCTCTACCCACCATCATCGCTGGTGACTTCAACGCCACCCCGGACGCAAGCAGTATCCGCTACCTGACCGGCCTCCAGTCGCTCGGCGGACGGAGTGTCCACTATCACGATGCGTGGGCGGTGGCTGGCGAGGGCCCCGGATACACCTGGGCCGCCGACAACCCCAACGCCCAGTCCGTGATCGAGCAGATTGTTCGCCAGCCCAATCATCGCCGGCGGGTGGACTATGTGTTTGTCGGTTCGTGGCACGCGCACCCGAAGGCGCACTGCCGTATCCAGGCCACTCGACTCGCGTTCGACCAACCGAGCGAGGGAATCTGGGCGAGCGATCATTTCGGCGTCGTCGTCGATCTTGAGATCGGCAAAGACCGATGACAACGGCGCCCGCGATGAACGAGCGGCTCACTCGGGACAACCTTCATGGTGTCTGGGCGGCGATTGCCACTCCCTTTGATGCGCACGACCGCTTCGACGCGGGCGTCTTGCGTGAGAACATGCGTCGGCTCCACGCGGCGGGAGTGCATGGCATCTACACGACGGATAGCGACGGCGAGTTCTACGCTCTCGAATTGGACGAATTCAAGGAGATCGTGAAGGCCTTTGCGGACGAGGCGCAGCGACTCGGTGTGCCGAGTCAGGTTGGCGTGACCTGGTGCAACACCGAGGGGATGCTCGATCGCCTCCGCTATGCCGCCGAATGTGGCATTCTCGGCGCTCATGTCGGCCATCCGTTCTTCATGCCGATGACGCCCGCCTCGTATCGCGCGTTTTGGGCAGATGTGCGGAATGCCGTCCCAGACTGGTTCGCGCTCATCCACTACAATACGCCGCGCGTGCATAACTACCAGTTTGGGCGGGATTACGCCGTCTTGCAGCGCGAGATCCCGGATCTGATCGGTACCAAGCATGTCGGGGCGGACTTTCCCGAATTCCTGGCCCTCGTCGCCGACGCACCCCAACTGAGTCATTTCGCGGGCGAACACACCTTCACGCCGTACACGATGTTCGGTGCGCGGGGTGTCTACTCATCGTTCGCGAACTTCAATGCCCGGTACATGGTGGAATGGTACGACGAAATGTGCCGTGGACAGTGGGATCAGGCGAAGCACCGACAGCAGCGACATCACGCCTTCAAGCGGGCAGCCGCGATCCTGTATGAAGAGGGGAACCTGCACGGTATCTACGGCAAGGCGCTTGCTGCCTGCTCATCCTTCCTGATCTCGAACAACCGGACGCGACGCCCGTATCTGCCCGTACGTGAGGAAACGATCGCGCGCTTTCGCCGCATCGTTGACGAGCAATTCCCGGACCTGCGCTGGACTGGCTGAAGCGCACAGGAAGGAGGAGAAGGGCGCGGCACTCTTCTCGGTGGCGAAACTCTCCCAGCGATCAGTACACAAAACACAAAGGAGCGTTGGCGATGCAGTTGTCACGGCGTGACTTCACCAAACTGGCAGCCGGTGCGGGCGCGAGCCTTGCGCTCAGCGGGTTGGGCGGTATGGAACTCACAGCGATAGCGGCTGACGGGTCGGGGAGCATGATTGACCTCCCGACAGGCACCTCCCTCTACGTCGAAATACAAGGCACGGGTCGCCCCATTCTCGTTATTCATGGTGGCCTCGGACTGGACCACACCTATTTCCAGCCGTGGCTCGATCCGCTCGCGCAGCAGTTTCAACTGGTCTACCCTGACTTGCGCGGGAACGGGCGCTCCGCCGCAGTGTCAGAAAGCGATTACACGCACGAGAAAATGATTGATGATCTCGATGCCCTCCGCAGCACGCTTGGGATCAAGCAGTGGATCGTGCTCGGACATTCGTACGGTGGGTTCATCGCGCAACTCTACGCTATCAAATACCCGGACACCGTCAGTCAACTCGTGCTCCTCGATACCAGCCCCGCGACAGCGTTGGGGAACGCGGACGGCGCGCAACTCGTGGCGAAGAAGATCACACCGGAACAAACCACCGCTCTGGGGAAACTGGGGACGGTGACCGATGACAATGAGTGGAAACAGGTCTGGTACACGATCCTGCCACTCTACTTCCACAACTATGATGTGCCGTCACTGATCGCGGCGGACAAAACGATCTATCGTGCCACGGCTATCTCGTGGGCAGTGAAGAATCTCCTTCCGACCTATGACACGCGCCCCTTCCTCGGCACGCTGACGATGCCCACACTCGTCGGGGTCGGTCGCTACGACTGGATTACGACCGTCCGCAAGAGCGAGGTGCTCTACAAGATGGTCCCCGGCTCCGAATTGGTCATCTTCGAGCAAAGCGGACACTTCACCTTCGTCGAGGAACAGAGCAAGGTACTCGAGACACTCCAACGTTTCCTCTACGCCTAACGACAGCATGAGAGCGAAAGAAAGACCGAGAACCGTAGGAATTTCCCCCGCAATCCGCGCGGAATCCGCAGGCCGACGTGCTATTGTTAAAGCATAGCGGCGCACGCGGTTCGCGTTCTGGAGGAGAGGGCGATGAGGCAACATCTGAATACGGCGGCAATGCCGTTCGGGCACGATACTGACAGCGCGGAAATCGTCTGGCGTCCGAGCGAGGTGTATCTGGAACGCAGTCGGTTGCGCCGCTTCATGACGCGCGAGGGGATCGCGTCGTTTGCGGAACTGCTGACGCGCGCGGCGAACGACGCGGCGTGGTTCTGGGATGCGACGGTGAAGGACCTCGACCTTCAATTCTACCACCCCTACGATGCGGTGGTGGATCTGTCGCGCGGCGTGCCGTGGGCAACATGGTTCCCCGGCGGGCAGTACAACTACGTCCATAACGCGCTCGACAAGCACGCGATGGGCGCGAACGCGACGAAGACGGCGGTGATCTGGGAGGGCGACGACGGCGCGACGCGCCAACTGACGTACCGCGAAATGTGGGAAGAGACGAACCAACTGGCGGGCGCGCTCGCGGCGCTCGGCGTCGGCAAGGGCGACCGCGTCGGCATCTTCATGCCGATGCTGGCCGAGACGGCAATCGCGACCTTCGCCGTCTCGAAACTCGGCGCGATCTACATCCCGATCTTCTCCGGCTACGGCGCGGAATCCGTCGCGACGCGCCTCAAAGACGCAGGCGCAAAGGTGCTCATCACGGCGGACGGCTTTTATCGCCGGGGCAAGGTCGTGCCGCTCAAGGCAACGGCGGACGTGGCAATCGGCGGTGTGGACTCGCTCGCATCGGTGATCGTCTTCCGGCGCACCGGCGCCGATGTGCCATTCACGCCGGGCCGCGACCACTGGTGGCACGAGATCGTCCCGAAGCAGCCGACCGAGCGGGAAACGGCGCGCACGGACGCCGAGGATCCGTACATGATTATCTACACCTCCGGCACGACGGGCAGGCCGAAGGGCGCGCTGCACACGCATGACGGCTTCCCAATCAAGGCGACGCAGGACCTCGCGCACTGCTTCGACGTGCAGGAGGACGACACGCTCCTCTGGTTCACGGACCTTGGCTGGATGATGGGGCCGTGGGCGATCACCGGCACTCTGACACTCGGCGCGACGCTCGTCCTCTTCGAGGGCACGCCCGACTGGCCGGAAGCGGACCGCCTCTGGTCATTGATCGAGAAGTACCGGATCACCGTCTGTGGCGTCGCGCCGACCGTCGTCCGCGCGCTGATGGCGAAGGGGGATGCGTGGCCGCGTAGGCACGATCTCTCGTCGCTCCGCGCGCTCGGTTCGAGCGGCGAGGCGTGGAATCCGGGGCCGTGGCGGTGGTTTTTCGACGAGATCGGCGGCGGTCGCTGCCCGATCATTAATTACTCCGGCGGCACGGAGATTTCCGGGGGCATCCTCAGCAGCTTCACGATTCTGCCACTGAAGCCGACCTGCTTCTCCGCACCCGCGCCGGGGATGGCGGTGGACGTGGTGGACGATGCGGGCAATCCGGTGCGCGGCACGGTCGGCGAACTCGTCATCCGCAATGCGTGGCCGGGCATGACGCGTGGCTTCTGGCAAGATAACGCGCGCTACGAGGAGGCATACTGGGCGCGCATCCCCGACCTCTGGGTGCACGGCGATTTCGCGCGGATTGACGCGGACGGCTTCTGGTACATCCTCGGCCGCTCGGACGACACGATCAAGGTCGCGGGCAAGCGCGTCGGCCCGGCGGAGATCGAGTCGGCGGCGGTGTCGCACCCAGCAGTGCTGGAAGCGGCGGCGATCAGCATCCCGCACGACATCAAGGGCGAGACGATTGTCGCCTTCGTCGTCCTCCGGCC
>JBPCPB010000188.1:0-11508 GCA_050999735.1 Thermomicrobiales bacterium
GCACGCGATGGACATGGCGCATCTCCTCTCGTAATGGTCGAGAGGAGATGATACCCTGATTTAGTTGGAGCAGATGTGCTCGAATCGCCCTCCCCGATGCTCGAATCGCCCTCCCCGGCCCTCCATCTCCGCAACCGCCTGCCCCGAAACGCCCCGCGTCGCCTACAATTCCCCCCGAAACGCCCGATCCAGCACGGCGGGCAGCAGCGCGGCCAACTCCACCGCCGTCTCCGCCTGCAACCGCCGCATCGCGTCCACCTGCGCTTGCACGGTGGCTATTTCTCTCTGCCATTCCATCGGAGGTAGCAGCAGCCGATGTGCAAACACCTGGTTCGGCTGCACACGTTGCCTCCGGTCGCCCAATCCTTTGCTTCCCATCGCGACCTCGGACCAAATGTGCGGCACCTTGAAATATGCGTGCAGAAACTCCGCATTGACGCTGCTGGAATCGCAGGCGAATGTTGGGTATTCACCTGACACGAAGCAGCCATCGAATTCATCTGATACCCTTCCGTAAGAACCCTCGAAGGCAAACAGGCGACTGTAGATGAACTGCCCACTTTGCACCCGGTATAACACGTTCGCGCTTGTCGCTAAACCTTCGATGGGTGGCTTTGTGAATAATCCTCGCCCAAAACTGTAGATACCCAGGTTAGGGTAACTCCTTGCAGGATCAACCTGAACTGGGTCCTGAACCTGCTTCACAATGTCACCGATAGCAACTTCGCGCCAGCCGCTCCGGAGCTTGGTCTCCTTATGGAGATCAGGCCGATGTGCCATCACGACCGGCAAGTTGTCGGCTTCCGTAGTCGCCTGCTGCCGCAGCCCGCGCGCCTCGGTGATTTTGGCGGCCACCGTCTCGATGCGCGCCACAATGCGCCGCTGCTCTACGAGGGGCGGGAGGGGGATGTGGTATGCAAGCACATGAGCAGGGCGAATCGCGGCATAATTTGTTGACCCTTGCGCCGACACTTGGTCTTTGAAGGCAGGCGTACGAATGTAATAGTCAAGAAAGCGCCGATCAAGTACGCATTTGTCAATGTCGAACAGGAAATAATGGCTACTCACAATCGCACCATCAAGTTCGTTTGGCACAATACCGAAGCCGCCAACTTTTGCATCAATCTCCGCGACAAGAAAGTCACCTGCTTGACAGACCTGCTGCATTTTCGTTTTGACTTCCGCACCTGCAACGATGTCACGGAGCACGATGCCTTGTGCATGAAGTTGCACGCGGCATCGCTTGTAAGTGTCTAAATCGTTGATTTGAATGAACTCTTTACGATGACGAATGGCAGAGTTCAGCGGCACGAGCGGATACGGATCGCTCATGCCCGCACCCTCTTCGTAGGGGCGGTTCGGGAACTACCCTCCCCGGCGCAATCCGTGGCGTATGCATAGCGATATGCGCCGCCGCAATGCCGTTGGGCGGTTCGCGAACCGCCCCTACGCACGGTCCCCCCCAATCAATGCCTGCTTGATTTCGGCCATCAGGGCGGCGATGTAAGACAGTTCATAATGATGCGTGGTCATTGATTCCTCTCCTCTGTCTGTTTCTACTTGAGAACCTTTGCATAATCCTGAAAGAACGTGTACGTACAATTACGATGATTGTATCAAAGCGATGCATCCTGATACCAACATGATGCAAACCGGCCCGTGTTTGCATCAAGGTTTGCTTCTTGATTGCATCAAGCGCCATTGAGCACTCTGTCCACGACCTCGTTGGAAAACGAGTTCTTCAGCCTCAAGGTCTCGCATCATTCGGTACACTTGCTGCCGCGTCAAGTCAGTGAAAGCGCGGATTTCGGCATTTTGGAGCGGGCGGTCGTGTAGAGCGGATAACACACGCACTTTGATTGCCTCGATGTCCAGTCTCCGGGTGCGATGATATGCCGCTTCGCCCTGCAAAAGCATCGCCGCTTGGCGTGTGATGCGATACGTTGCGCTTGGACCGCTCCCTGTGTGCTCAATGACAAATAGCCGATTCTCGATGGATGCCAACTTCTCTTTGAGTAGCCGTTCGTTGTATGGGTACGCTTCACGAATATCGTCCATCCGCGCCTCGTGCCGCCGATGGAAGAAGTGTAGGAGTAGGAGCGTGTCTATATCCAACTCAACGTGCTGATCTTTTGTGAGGGAATCAAGCAGTATAAGAAACGGTTGATCCGCCATCTGACCAGGAAATGTGACACGTACCGTTTCGCCCATACCCTCAAACACCGGTGGTTCCTTGCCCTCCTCCAGTAACGATCGAAACATACGTGGCACACCGAGATTGTTTCGATTCACGAGCCGAGTAGCGAGGAGAATCGTTTCGACGAGATAGCGATTCCGGGTGACGGGCGCATGGTGCAAGATGTTATGCGGTGTAACGCCGCCCACGAATCCGCCGGGGCTATTGATCTCAATTCCGTCTCGCCAATGCCGGATAAAGACCATGCCAGGGATGGCATAATCGCGGTGCGCGAAGGCGTTCAACAAGGCTTCACGTAGGGCGATGATCGGGTATTGGGGAAATTCCGCATGATAAAGGCCGGAAGCAACAGTCGTAATCGGATTCTGTTGGTTAAGTAGTAGCATGATTTTCTCGAGCGCAATGAGGATACATTCGCGCCCGCTGGCGGGCACGACATCATATTCTGTGTCGCTCCGCATCCGACTGTACTTCCATTCGTGAAAAGGGAGATGCTCCTCGAGCGTCTCTTCTCTCCCTGCAACGAGTAAACCGCCAAATGTCAATCGGTTGTCGCGGATAATCCCTAAACGTGTACAGAATTCCCTATCAGCATATTTGAATAGTTCGTCTGGCGCGCCTGCGGCAGCCATTTCACGGCGGAGTATTTCCAATGCCGCCGGAGAAAGCCCATCGAGTGGGTCGCGCAACGGAACCATATTCGGGGTACGGTCGGTCAACCCCGCGCCTTCGCGCAGTTGTGCGAGAAGCGAACCCGTCAACGGTTTACAGCCTTTACCGATGCGTATCCAGCCCCTGCCGGATGTTGTCGTGTATGGTGGCCGGGACGAGAAAACGTGCATGAGCAATAAACGGCGTGGGCCAACAAGGAGCCATTCGAATTGCACCGGCAATTTGGGATCAATCGCGTCATAGAGGAATCCCTGGAGGGTATCGAGGTCGGGGGCGAAGTCTATACCGATAATCGCGTTGTCTCTTCCGCTGACGCGTTCGCGAACACCGAAAACCACCGTTCCACCCGACGCATTGCCGAGGCAGATAGCCATTTCTCGCGCGAGTTCTCGTAACCTGCTCTCATTGGGGCATTCCTTGAAATCAAGCGTTTCGCTCTCGAGATCATCCGCGATTTGTTCATCAAGCAGCAGTAGGAGATTCGCAATCTCATCGGCTGTGTATGCCATCCTACTCGACTCCTACCAATGCCTGTTTGATTTCGGCCATCAGGGCGGCGATGCGTTGCTCTTTGGCGAGGATGTCGTCGGCGAGTTGGGCGGGGGGTAGGTGGGCGAAGTCCTGGCGGGCGCGGGGGTTTTTGCTGTCGAGGTTGCAGCCGTTGGCCAGAATGTCGGCGGCGGGAACTCTCCAGGCGCGCTCGTTCTCGGCGCGGTCGGGCCACCAGGCGAGGCAATCCGCGAACTCCTCGTAGGCAATCGGCGCGGTCTTCGTGTAGTTCTTCTTCCCTTCCGGCAACGGCTGCTCGTAGTACCAGACGTGCTCCGTTGGGCCGGAGCGGTCGAAGAAGAGGAGGTTGGTCGGGATGCTCGTGTAGGGTGCGAAGACGCCATTCGGCAGCCGGACGATGGTGTGCAGGTTGAAGTGTGTCAGCAGATCGCGCTTGATGCGGGCGCAGATGCCATCGCCGAAGAGGATGCCGTTCGGCACGACAACCGCCGCGCGCCCCGGCGGGTGGACGCGCAACTTGCGCATAATCAGTTGAAGGAACAGCAGGGCGGTTTCGGCGGCCTGCTTGTCCGTCGGGAAGTTCGCCAGAATGCCGCGCTCCTCCTCGCCGCCGAAGGGCGGGTTGGTGAGGATGACATCCACGCGCTGCGCCTCGCCGATCTCCCGGAGCGGGAAGCGGAGCGAGTTGCCGTGGTCAATGCGCGGCGCGTCCAGCCCGTGCAGCAGGAGGTTCATCTGCGCGAGCAGATACGGCAGCGGCTTCGGCTCGCCGCCGAGCAGGCTGCGCTCCTGCAACGTCTCACGCTCCTGCGTTGTCTTTACCTGTTGTTCGAGGTGCGTAAACGCCTCGACGAGGAAGCCGCCCGTGCCGCAGGCGGGATCGAGCACCGTCTCACCGAGGCGCGGGTCGGTCACGGCGACCATGAAGCGGACGACGGCGCGCGGTGTGTAGAACTCGCCGGAGTCGCCGGCCGCGTCGCGCATCTCCTTCAGCATCGTCTCGTAGAGGCGGCTGAGCGTGTGCATCTCGTCGTGCGAGGTGAAACGAATCTCGTTCACCTTCGCAATCACATCCCGCAGCAGGTAGCCGCTGAGCATCCGGTTATTGAGGTTCGCGAAGACACTGGCGATCACGCCGCGCCGGTCGCCGGGACCGTCGCCTTGCACGCCGCGCAGGTAGGTGAAGAGGCCGGGGCCGCGCGTGCCGTCCGGGCGGATCGCCTCATCGTTGTTGAGAAAGGCGATCAACTCCTCGCCGGTGATCCCCGCCGGGTTGGCGGCCCAGTCCCGCCAGCGGTAGGGCGGCGCGATGGCGGGGCGATAGGGCAGATTGCCCAGCATCGCCTCGTCCTCGCGGATGCGTTCGAGATCATCGAGAAACTTGAGGAACATGATCCATGTCAGGCAGGGGAGCCGGTCGAGGTCGCCGGACAAGCCCCGGTCCTTGCGCATGATGTCCCGCGCGCTCTTGATGATGCTGCCGAGATGTTGGGCCGTCGTGACGGGCGTCTCCGCCTTCGCTCCCCGTTTGCGCTTCGGCGCGGCCGGCGCCGCATCGAGCGCGAGTTCGGTTTGAATGGTCATTGGGTCTTGTGTCCTTCCCCATACCACTGCGGTAACGCGCGAGAGCGGTCACGCCGAAGGCACAACCGCCCTCGCCCTGTCTACCTTCAACGCATCACGCTGCATAGAGTAGTGCGTCCAGTGTGCGGACGGCGGTTTTCAGCGCTTCCGCGCCGCCGAACAAGGCGATGATCTCCGGGACGTTGCCGTAGTCGGAGATCGGCGGCACCTTGAGCGCATTCGGGATGTCCAGTTGCGCCGGGCCGTACGCCGCGTATTTGTCGAGTAAATCAAGAAGGATCGTGCGGGCGTGTGGTCCGTATTGGTCGAAGAAGTCCGTCCGCTCGGCGCGGAGGCGGTCGGCCCGCTCCCGGCGCGTGCGCAGCGGCGCGTTGTAGGCGATATGGCAGAGGAGGTCGAGCGGGTCGGCGTCCGGCTGATGGGTGATCTGGCCAAGATGATCGCAATCAATACCGCGCTCGGCGAGGAAGGCGAGGAGCGCCAACCGCTCTTCCGGGTCCGCCCACCGTGCTCGTAACTCCTCGGCGGAGGCGGAGCGGCTCTGCACCGCGTTCGAGACGGCGTACTCGATGACGCGCAACTGCGTTCCATCCACATCCATCTCGTAGAGCAGTTCGATCTGTTGGCCTTGCGGGTCGCCGTCCACGTAGTATTTCTCGCGCTTCACGCGTTCCGCGTGGTCGGCGAAATCACCGGCATCGTTGTTGTTTCCGCCGGTCGTTGAGTCGTTCGGTTCCGTGCCGCCAGTCTGATCGCCCTCGCTCGTGACGGCGATCGTATCCGGGTCGGTCTTCCCCTCGTCGTCGGTCGTCTCGACCGTTTCGATCACTGGCTCGCCGTCGAACTCCGTGTCCGCGAACTTGCGCGTGGCGGCGCCGGTGTAATCAATGATCGTGAAGGAGAGTTTGTTATAGTCTTCCCGCACGCGCGTACCGCGCCCGATGATCTGCTTGAACTCGGCCATCGAGCCGACCTCGCGCGCCAGCACAATTGTTTCGACGGTCGGTGCGTCCACGCCGGTCGTGAGCAATTGCGAAGTCGTGAGAACCACGGGTGTCAGCGTCTCCACGTCCTGAAAGTCGCTCAGGCGCTCCTTGCCGACATCGCCCTCGATGGATGTGACACGGCAGACATAATCGGAGTACTCCTTCGTCAGATCAGTGTTCTCGTTGGTGATCGCCCGGCGCATCGCCTCCGCGTGCTCCTGATCCACACAGAAGATGATCGTTTTGGCGAAGCGGTTGGTGCGCTTCAGATAGTCGGTCAGGTGGCGGGCAATCGCCTTGGTGCGCGGGTTCAGCACGATCGTCCGCTCGAAATCCTTCGTCTCGTACATCGCGTCGGGGATTTCCTTGCCATAGCGATCCACTTCGCCCGCGCTGGGCCGCCAGCCGTCCGCGTCGTACGGCGTGATGACACGGTGAACGCGGTAGGGGGCGAGGAAGCCGTCCATAATCCCCTGGCGGAGGCTGTAGGTGTAGAGCGGCGCGCCGAAGTAGGCGTAGGTGTCGCGCGTCTCGTCCTGGAGCGGCGTGGCCGTCATACCGAGTTGGTACGCAGGGGCGAACCAGGTGAGGGTTTCGCGCCACTGGCTCTCGGCCCGCGCCGATCCCCGGTGGCATTCGTCCACGATGATGAGATCGAAGAAGTCGCGCGAGTATTGGCGGTAAAGCCCGGTACGCTCCTCGTCGCCCGCGAGTGCCTGATAGGTCGCGAAATACATCTCCCGGCTCTTCACGGCGCTGCGGGCGGTAATCCGGTCCATCGCCGTATCGAACGGGGCGAACTGCCGGGTCATCGGTTGCGTGACGAGCGTATCGCGGTCCACAAGATAGAGGATTTTCGGTCGGCGGTGCGCCCCGGCGCGATTCCAGCTCGCGCGCCAGAGTTTCCAGCAGATGTGGAAGGCGACATCCGTCTTGCCGGTGCCGGTCGCCATCGTCAGGAGCATCCGCTTGCGCCCTTGCAGCATTGCCTGCACGGCGCGGTTGATGGCAATTTCCTGATAATACCGGGGCCGCTTGCCGCTCTGAATGTTGACGGGTTCGAGCAGTTGTTTGGCGAGGTCGTCCGTCAGTTGCGCGGCGGCGCGGAGGCGCGCCCAGAGTTCATCCGGTGTCGGGAAGGCATCGCACAAGGTCTCTTTGCCGGTGAGAAAGTCGAATTCGACGATTCCTTCGCCGTTCGTCGCGTAGGCGAATTTCAGGCCGAGGATTTCGGCGTACTGCTTCGCCTGTTGCAAGCCGTCGCCGGGAGATTTATATACCCGCTTCGCCTCGACGACGGCAATCGTGAAGTCGCGCGTGTAGCGCAGGAGATAATCGGCCCGCTTGCCGGGCCGCCGCTTCGCGGTCGCGCCGGTGACGATAATGCGGCCAGCAGTGAAGGTGTCCTGCTCGGTGAAACCGGGGTAAATCCCGTCCGACTCCCAGCCCGCTTCCCGCAATCGGGGCACGACGTACGCGGTGCATGTCTCAGCCTCAGTAATCACCCGATACCCTCATGCGCTATTATCGCCACATCAATACAATCAAGTATACACGATTTTCGTACGTCTGTTCGCGTTTCTCGTTGCTTATATCGTCCCGATGCCGCACATGTAGCGGTCCCGCAGCAGGACGGGATCGCGTTCGGGGCGGGCGGCGCCGGGGGCGTCGTCCACATGGGCAGCGATCAGGTGCGGGCCATCGGCGGTGAGGGCGTGGGTGACGCGGCGGGTGAAGTCCGCTTCGTCCGCCGCCCAGGCGCTGTTGGCGATCCCCGCCGCCTTCGCGACGCCGACGAGGTCGGTGACACTACTGGTCGCGGCGCGTTGCTTGCCGGTGATTTGGTACAGCCCGTTGTCCCAGATAATGATGGTGAGATTGCGCGGGGCGACGCTGGCAATGGTCGCGAGGCAGCCGAGGTTCATCAGGAGCGAGCCATCGCCTTCGAGGGCGAAGAACCGTCGCTCCGGCTGTGCGACCGCCCCGCCGAGTGCGATCGGCAGCGCCAGCCCCATGCTGCCGAGCATGTAAAAGTTCTGCGGTCGGCGCCCGGTCGCGGCGAGATCGAAATTCGTGTTGCCGATCCCCGCGACAATCGCCTCCTCATGCGTCAGAAGCGCCACGAGGATGCGCGTCAGCGCCAGTCGCTGCATCGGCGCGGCAGATTTCGCGGTCATCGTTTTGGCATCGGAGAGAACCATCGCAACCTCCATCGGATTGGCGGGGGGGCGATTCGCGAATCGACCCTACGGGGATACTCATTGCTCGTTGCTCCTTTCTTCCCGTCCTACGTCCGTCTTGCCGCCCGTCAGCAGAGGCGAGAGGATGAGCGCGGTCGGCGTGCGGGTCTGGAAGCATTGGCGGATCATCCGATGGGTGAGGAAATGCAGTTCATCCGCGCGCGACAGCGTGACGTGTGGGATGCCGAGGGCGTCCAGCGTGGGGCGGATGGCGCGTGTGATCGGCATCTGCACGGAATTGTATTCGCCGATCACGCCGCGCTCCGAGATGACCATCAAGAGCGGTAGTTGATAGGGGATGGCGAGCGAGGCGAGGGCGTTGACTGTGTTCCCGAAGCCGCTCGATTGCATCAGCACGACCGCGCGCATCCCCGCCATATCCGCGCCGCAGGCGATCCCGATCGCCTCCTCCTCGCGCGTGGCGGTGAAGGCGGTGAAGTGCGCGTCCGCGTGCGCGCCGTCAATCAGTGGGATGAGCATATTGTCCGGCACATACGTCATCAGCCGGACGTTGTGCTCCTTGAGGTTCGCCAGGACCGTCTCTGCCCATTGCACGCGTGCTCCCCCTTCTCTGCCTGCGACTCTACCCCCGGCGATTGTACCGCATGTGGTCTGCCCCTTCGGACAGCGGGCAAACCCGCCCTTTGTCCGGTGCAGAACGTCTGGGTCATACGAGCCAATTGTGGAAGAGGAAGCAGGTGCGCCGCCACCCGCGTGGTGGGCAACTCGCCATTGCGTTGACGCGGCTCTCCTGCTGGCCGTTCGATACCGCACAACACATGCCGCCATCAGCGAAACCGCTTGAACCGCAAAGACGCAAAGGACGCAGAGGACGCTAAGAAAAAGAAAGAAGAGGAGCAGAAACCTATTTCGTCTCCCCTTTGCGCCCTTTGCGCTCTTCGCGTCTTTGCGGTTCAAATGGTTTCTCCAGCTACCCGTAACATCATCGGTGGTTCATACGTTGACTATAGTGTAATATAGGACGGCGAGACGATGACGGGCTTGTCAGAAACGGACGCCAGAGAGGCGGCAATGACGATGTTAAATAAAGATCAGTTTCAGATTGGGGCGGACCCAATCGCCGATGCACTCTTTCTGCTCGAACCGGACGGCGAGACGTTTCGTTGCGCATACGTAGATCCCGCGTACACGAAACTCACCGGCTTCACCCCCGCGCAGCTGACCGGCAAGCGGCTTGATGACTGCCTGCCCGCCGTACAGGCCGCTTTGTTGATTCAGAAATGCCGGGAGGCCGTCGCGGCGCGCACCTCGGTGAGCTATGAGGAGCAGGTGATCGCCCACGAGCGAGAAGTGACGGTTATCACCCGGCTGATCCCGCAGTACGACGACGCGGGCATCTGTGTCCGGCTGATCGGCACGATGACGGACATCACCGAGCGCCGCAACGCCGCCAGCGCCCTGCAGGAAGCGGCGGAGCAATACCGACTTCTCTTCGAGGGCAACCCGAACCCGATGTGGGTCTATGACCGTGAAACGCTCGCCTTCCTCGCCGTCAACGACGCGGCGATTGCCCATTACGGCTACAGCCGCGACGAGTTTCTGGCCATGACCCTCGCGGACATCCGTCCACCGGAAGACGTCGCGCGTCTTCTCCAGCAGTTGCCGATCCGCGGGGAGAGTCGGTTCGTCAGCGAGTGGCGCCATTGCAAGAAGGACGGGACGCTGATTGAAGTGGAGACGGCTTCCAGCAGTCTCGTCTTCGGTGGTCGGTTGGCCCGGCTCGTCCTTGCCAACGATGTGACGGAACGCAACCGGACGGGAGACGCCCTGCGTACATCGGAGTTGCGCTACCGCTCATTGACGCAGTCCGCGAACGACGCGATCATCACGACGGACAGCGGCGGTGCGATCACGTTCTGGAACACTGCCGCGCAGGCGATGTTCGGATACGAGAAAGACGACATCCTCGGCGTATCACTTACGTCCATCATGCCGGCACACTATCGCGCTGGCCACGAGCAGGGGATCGCGCGAATGACGGCCACCGGCGATGCCCGCGTCATCGGGCGGACCGTCGAGATGCATGGGTTGCGCAAGGATGGCAGTGAGTTTCCGCTGGAACTCTCCCTCGGTACATGGCAGACAGGCGGCGGAACCTTTTATAGCGCCACCATCCGGGACATCACCGAACGCAAGCGGATGGAAGAGGCGCTGCGTACCTCGGAATCGAGTTATCGCGCGCTGTTCGAGAGCGCGAATGACGCAATCCTGATTTTCGATGCGCAGACGACGCACATCCTCGCCGTCAACAAGAAGGCGTGTGAGACGTACGGGTACACTCAGGACGACTTCACCGCCATGGGCATTTTTGACCTCTCGATAGACCCGACCGGGGCGGCAGAGCGGGTGCGACGCGCGGTTGAGGACACGGAATTCCGCAGCCATGAGACGGTGCAGCGGCGCAAAGATGGGACGCGGGTTAATACGTTCATTAGTATGTCCCTGGTGGAGTACGAGGGGCGGACGGCTATTCTCAACATTATTCGCGACATCACGGAGGAGAAGCAAGCCGAGGCCGAACTGCGGGCCGCGAAGGAAGCGGCGGATGCCGCCAATCGCGCCAAAAGCCAGTTCCTTGCCAATATGAGCCATGAGATCCGCACGCCGATGAATGGCGTGATCGGCATGACCGGCCTCTTGCTCGATACGCCGCTGACGCCCGAGCAACGGGAATACGCCGAGACGATCCGCACCAGTGGCGATGCCCTCCTGACGATCATCAACGACATCCTCGACTTCTCGAAGATCGAATCGGGCAGCCTTGATCTGGAGGAGCAGCCCTTCGATCTGCGCAGTTGTGTGGAGGACGCGCTCGACCTGCTTGCCACCCGTGCCGCCGAGAAAAACCTCGATCTCGCCTACCTCATTGACGATAGTGTGCCTGGGACCCTCGTCGGCGATGGGACGCGACTCCGGCAGGTGCTCGTCAACCTGATCGGCAATGCGATCAAGTTCACCGCGACAGGCGAGGTCGTCGTCTCGGTCTCCTCCCAGGTGGCGGCAGACCAGCGACACGACGTACGCTTCGCCGTGCGGGATACCGGCATCGGCATCCCGGCGGAGCGGATGGACCGACTCTTCAAATCCTTTAGCCAGGTGGATTCCTCAACGACGCGCCTCTATGGTGGCACCGGACTCGGCCTGGCGATCTCGAAGCGGCTCGCGGAATTTATGGGCGGCGCGATGTCGGTGGAGAGTACGCCGGGCGAAGGCTCGATCTTCTCCTTCACGATCACCGCCGCCTCCGTGCCGACGCAGGCACGCATCTGGCAGCGGAGCGCGCAGCCGTCGCTCGCCG
>JBPCPB010000252.1:0-10152 GCA_050999735.1 Thermomicrobiales bacterium
GGTGCGCGATTCGCCGAGCATGCTGCCCCACGACGGCGTCGGCGGCTGCACGCCGAGGCCGAGGAAACTGAGGAACGACTCGAGGATAATCAACTGCGCTACTTGCAGGCTGGCGATGACGATGATCGAGTTGACGACGTTCGGCAGGGCATGGCGGAGCATGATCCGGATACTTCCCGCACCGATCACCCGCGCCGCCTCAATGAACTCGCGATCGCGCAAAATCTGCACCTGCGCGCGCACAACGCGGGTATAGATCGGCCAGGCGGTGATCGCGAGAACGATAATCAGATTGCGGAAACTGGTGCCGAGGACGGCGATGACGGCCAGCGCGAGCAGCACGAAGGGGAAGGTCAGCATGACATTGACCGCCGTGGAGATGAACCAGTCCACGATGCCGCCGAAGTAGCCCGCGAGCAGGCCGAGCAGCACGCCGACGATGCAGGCGACGAGCGTCCCCGCCGCACCCGCTTCCAGCGATACCCGCGTGCCGAGGATCAGGCGGCTCAGTTCGTCCCGCCCAATCTGATCCGTGCCGAGGAGGAACGTCCGCGTGCCGCCGAGCCAGACGGGCGGCTTCAGGCGGTCGGTGATCTTGCCAGCAATCGGGTCGTGCGGCGCGAGGAGCGGGCCGAAGAGCGCGATCAGCACGAGGATCAGCGTGACGATCCCGCCCGCCATGCCACCCTTCAGCCGCAGGACCCGACGCCAGAATTTGCGCCGCTCGCTGACGCGCGACTCCGTGAAGATCTGTGTCTGCGGCAGCGCGCCCGCGAGATTGCCGGTTGTTTGTGCCATCACACCTTCACTTCCCAGTTCGCGGATCAAGGAACGCGACGAGAATGTCCACACCAAGGTTAACGAGACAAATGAGCGTAGCGAGGATAATTACGGCGGCCTGCACGACGGGTCGGTCCTGATTCTGGATGGACGAAACGGCCTGACTCGCCACGCCGGGCCACGCGAACGTCGTCTCGGTGACGATCGCGCCGCCGAGCAGTTGCCCGAACTGCAAGCCGAGCACGGAGATCACCGGAATCATCACATTCTTCAGCGCATGCCGCGACAGCACCGCACGCTCCGTCAATCCCTTCGCCCGCGCGACGCGGATGTAATCCTGCGAGAGCGTATCGAGCATGCCGGAGCGAACAAGTCGCATGGTGATCGGCGCGAGGAAGACGCCGAGCGTGAAGGCGGGCATGATGAGGTTCCGCCAGCTGCCGTATCCCGATGGCGGCAGCCACCGGAGCCGCACGCCGAAGAGGATAATCAGCATCAGCCCGAGCCAGTAAATTGGCATCGCCGAACCGGCGACCGCAATTACCGTCGAGAGATTATCAATCCACGAGTTCTTGTGGTACGCGGCGAGAATGCCGAGTGGCACCGCGATCATCAGCGCGACGAGGAGCCCGCTGAATGTCAGGAGGAGCGTCGCGGGCATCCGTTCGACAATCAACTGATATGCGGGCTTGTGGATAACGTAGGAGTCGCCGAAGTTGCCGGTCGCGACGCGCGCCACAAAATGGTAGTACTGCACCGGTAATGGCTGATCCAAACCGAGCGAATGCCGGAAGACATCGCGCTGCTCCTTCGGCGCGTCGAGTGGCAGCAGGACGGCGAGCGGGTCGCCAACCAGGTATGTGATCGTGAACGCGATCATCGAGATACCGACGATCACGACGAGCGTTTGCAGCAGACGATTGGCGATGTATGCGCGCATGTTCTGCGAGTCCTCGCGGAGTCGGCGGTCGGCAGTCGCCAGTCGGCAGAACGGAAATACGTCTGCTGGCGAATGGCGACTGCCGACCGCCGACTCATTATTTCGTCTTCGCCTCAAAGAGGCGGTCAATCTCGTCCGAGCGCGGTTTCCAGTCAAGTCGGCTGCTGACTCCCCAGATGGAATGGACACCGAACATAAAGAGTACGGCGGCTTCGTCGTGGAGGATCTGCTGCGCTTTGCTGTACGCCGTCTGTCGTTTGGCGGGGTCGAGTGTGCCCCGGCCTTCTTCCAGCAACGTGTCCAGTTCCGGCGTGGAGAAGTAGGCGTACGGCGAACTGCTGTGATGCATGTCCCAGAGAATGCCGTCCGCGTCGAAGACAGAGAAATATCCCCAGTCCCACTGGAAGAATTGCGTCTTGCTGTCGCTCACCATCGTCGTGAAGGCGGTCGAGTCACCGATATTCTGGATCGTCGCCTTGATGCCGACGGCCTGAAGGTCCTGGCTGATCGCCTGATTCACCTGCGGGTTGTTCGGCACGGTCGTCGGGCCGGTGACCAGTTTGAAGTCGAGGCGCTTGCCGTCCTTCGCCATCACGCCGTCCGAATCCGCCTTGTACCCGGCATCGGTCAACAGTTGCTTCGCCTTCGTCGCGTCGTACGGGTATGGTGTGATGCTCTTTTCGTAGCCGAAGGCGAGCGGGTTGACATTGCCGGGGGTGAAGTCGCCGCCCTTCTCCAACGTGTCGGCATATCCCTTGACGTTGCAGGCGTAGTTGATCGCCAGCCGCACATTCTTGTCCTGCATCGGATTCGGCCCGGTGCGAGCGCGGGCGTCCAGGCCGCGGAACATCGTGCGGAGAATCGGCTGCACGAGCGCATGCCCGCGCCCGGACTTCTCCAGCGCGTCAATCTGATCGAGGGGGAAAGCGGGCACGATGTCCACGCGGCCGGCCAGCAGTTCGGCGATCTGCGTCGCGACATCCGGGATGATACGGAAGGTGGCATTCTTGAAGGCGGGTTTCGGCCCCCAGTAGTCGTCATTGCGGGTCAGCGCGATTTGCTGCCCCCGTGCGTAGCCGACCAGTTTGTAGGGGCCGGTACCGATCGCGTTGTCCTGGACGAACTTGTCGCCCTTCTCCTTGAGAACATTCTCGGAGATGAACTGGAGGTTCTGCAGGCGCTCGGCAAAGACCGGATACGGATTCTTGGTGATCCAGGTCAGGTGCGTTGGATCCTGCACGGTAATCCGATCAACCGCGACCCAGTTGCCGCGCTGCGGGCTTTTGGTATCCGGGTTCAGCACGCGCTCGATGTTGAACTTGACCGTGTCCGCCGTGAAGGGGTCGCCATTGTGGAACTTGACGTCGCCCCGCACCGTCATTTCCCACGTCGTATCGTTGGCATTCTTCCAGTCGGTGGCGAGCCATGGGCCGACGCGGTTCGTGTCGTAGTTGCGGACGCCGAGGTTGTCGAAGAGGTGGTAGAAGACCTTGATGCCATCGCGGAGCACATTGGCGTGTGGGTCGAGGCTCGTGATATCGCTCTGCAAGGCGAGCACGACCGTGTCGGCGTTACTTGTCGTGCTCACGGCGCCGCTGGCGGCTGCGGGGCTGGCGGCAGGCGCTCCGGCGGTGGTCGGTTTCACAGCAGCCGACCCTGCGACAGTCGTCGGTGCGGCTGCCGCGGGTGTGTTTCCGGTCGCGGCGTTCGCACCGGTGGCAGGCGTGACCTGCGGAGCACTTTCCCCACAAGCGGCGAGGAACGCGGAACCCGCGATGACCGTGCTTCCCGCTCCGAGCGCCCGCAGGAACGCGCGCCGGTCAATGCGGCCGGTACGGAAACGCCATAATAGTTCCTCGAGCTCGGCTGCCTCGAAAATTGCCATCCTGCTCCCCCTTGCATACGTCTGCGACAACGCGCGCACGAAACGAACCACCGGTCGCGGGGCTTCTGGGTTGGGACTGAGGCCACTATATGCGTCGCGAATGCCGCTGTCAAACGGCTATCGCCTCTCCCCCTGCCGGTTCGAGCCGCTGCTGCTCGGCAGTGTCTGCCATGACGACATCCCACGCGTAGTGCATCGGCAGGAGGCGCTGCTCGCTCCAGGCGATCCGCTGGTCGGCGTAGTGCGGGCTGCCGGGATGACCGCTGGAACCGAGCGGCACCACCCAGCCGCTCTTCTCCCAATTCGCGCAGTCGAAGCAGTAGCGATTGACGGACATGCCGGTGACGAGAAAGTCACCCGCACCGAAGCCATTGTAACTACCGGCCTGTGGCGTATCGCCATCGCCGCCGACGCTGACGGAGGGCGGATTGAGCGCCGCCGCCAAGTCGGGAAACGTCGCGGCGAGGGTATGCTGCGGATTTGTCCGGTGAATGGCGCCCCATTGCCAGTGCGCCAGATCGGCGCCGCACCGTGTTTCGAGCCAGTCCGTCGCGCGTTGCAGGGCCGTCGCGAGCACGGATAGCCATGTCTCGCCATTGGGCAGGAGCGCCGTGTCATTCGCCTCCATCAAGGCGAGCAGAGTAGTGCGGAGCCGGGAGGCGAGCGGAAGCGCCTGCGCAATCGGGGAAGCGGCGGATGTTTGCACGAGCGCGGCAAGTGGCCCATGCTCCAGGAGCAGCGCAATCGTTTGCTCGCGCCAGACGGCGTAGAGCGCGGCGGGCACGCTTTCCGGCCCCATCACGCCGTCCCATGCCTGAAGCGCCGCCTTCGCCGCCGCCGAACGGTCATCGCGCGGCTCGACGCGATCGAGCAGGGCGACGAAGGCGCGGCTCGGGATGGAGAACTTCTCGGCGTGGATAGTCGTCATCGCTTCCAACGTCGCGCCAGTTATGTCGGTGAGGCGGTCGGTGATGCGCTGCGCGCGGTAGGGCGGTGCGAAGTCGAGGCAGATCGGGTATGGGTAATCGTCGCCGACGATCCGGTTGTTGGCGGTGGCGAAGAAGCCCGCGTGCGGGTTCGTCATGCGGGGCAGATTCGCGTGGGGGATGCGCCCCTCCCACTCGTGCTCGCCTGTCCAGCCCGGCACGGGCAGCCAGAAGTTCGCGTTGCTGCGGATCGGGATTTCACCGCGCGTCAGGTAGGCGATGCTGCCGTGCCGGTCCGCCATCAGGAGGTTGTTGCACGGGTCCACCCAGTCGCGCATTGTATTGTCGAGATCCGCGACGCTCGCCGCCGTGAGCATCGGCAGAAAGGTGCCGAAACCCGCATTTGGCCCGGTCGTCGCGCTGTAGCGCATTGCCAGCGCGTATCCTTCGGATGGATCGCCAACCGCGATCGGGCCGTGCCGCGTGACCGTCACGTCCACGTCAACCGGCGCGCCGCCGCGCACCTGTATGGTTTCGCGGTATCGCTCGGCCTGCTGCCACTCGCCCCTGTACTCGTAGCGCGTCGGATCGCCGGGGGCGAATCGCTCGACGTAGAGGTCTTGATAATCGGCGGAGGCATGGGTGATGCCCCACGCGACATCCGCGTTGTGCCCGAAGTGCGGGAAGGCGGGCACGCCGCCGAAGGAGAAGCCGATCACAGCGAATTCCCGGCAGACTAGATGATTTTGGTAATAGACATTCGGCGTGTCGAGCGCGCGGTGCGAATCGCCGCAGAGGAGCGGTTTGCCGGAGGCAGTGCGCGTGCCGTGAACGGCCCAACTGTTGCTGCCCGTGCCCGTATCCCACGCGCCCGCCATCGCATCGGCGGCGGCGCGCAGTTCGTCCGCGCCATCGGGAACGCCCGTGTACTCCATGCCGGGCGGGATGATCAATGGGCCGGGAACGGCCGCGCCCGCCCGCAGTCTGAGCAGCAATTCCGGCCCACCGGCGCGCAGTTGCCGCACCCGCCAGAGTTTCTGCCCCCAAACGCCCATCAGGACGTGCCGCACCTTGTAGACGGCGGCGGCGTGCCACGGCTCCCAGAGTTCGGGCGCGGTCTCCGTCAGGTGGTATTCAACCGGCAGCACGGCGGTCGTCTGAATAAAGGCGTTGATGCCCGCCGCGTAGGCATCGAACATCGCCTTCGTGTCCGGGTCGAAGGCGGCGTAGTCGGTCTACGCGCTCGCGCCGAGGCGGAGACGGCGCATCAGGATGTCGTGCTCCCGTCCCGTCGGCCCGGCGACTTCCGCCCACCGGCCGAGCGCACGGCGGCGATCGTATTCCATCTGCCAGAGCCGGTCCTGGGCGTGGACGAAGCCCTGCGCGAAGAACGCGTCATGCACCGATCCCGCGCGGATATGGGGAATGCCGAGTGAGTCCCGCACAACCTCGACTGCCCCACTGAGGCCGTCGAGGTGCACTGTTCCCGTATGGCTTGGCATTGCTGCTGTCAGGTCGCGCTCGTCAAGACGCATCGCCACGGCTTTCCCCTTCCGATGATGAACTGGCCCGATGCCGCGTTGTCGGCACGATAGCACAGCGTACCGCACGGCGGTAGCACGGGCTTTCCAGCCTGTATCCAGATTGGTAAGGCGATTATCAGGTTGCGTGCAAGGCTCGCAGGCTGGAAAGCCTGCGCTACCAGGAGAGGCCGCTCATTGTCGCCGCTCGGCGAGGCCGTCACCGATCAGGCTGAGGGAAACGCCAGTGATGAGGATGGCGAACCCAGGGAGCGTCGGCATCCACCACGCTTGCAGGAGGAATTGCCGCCCCTCCGCGATCATCGCGCCCCATTCCGGCGTCGGGGGCTGCGCGCCGAGACCGAGAAAACTGAGGGCCGCGCCCGTGAGGATCGCCTGCACCATGCCCGTGAAGACATAGACGAGCGATGGCGCAATGACGTTTGGTAGGAGATGCGTGAAGATAACGCGACGATTTGTGCAGCCAACCGTCCTGGCTGCCTGGATGTATTCGAGGTTGCGCGCGATCAACGTCTCACCGCGCACGAGCCGACAGTAGGTGATCCATCCGAAGATGCCGACGGCGATATAGAGGTTCCGCAGTCCCGGCCCAAGCAGTGTCATCAGCGCGATGACGAGGACGAGGAAAGGGAACGCGATCAGGATATCAACGATGCGCATGACCACATTGTCCGTTTTACCGCCGAGATAGCCTGCGGTGACACCGAGGAGGCTGCCCGCGATAAACGGGAAGAGCACGGAGATGAAACCAATCTGGAGGTCCAGACGCGTACCAAAGATGATCCGGCTGAGTTCATCCCGCCCGTAGTTGTCCGTGCCCAGGACGTGACCAGGGCTGAGCGGTTTCGTGAACGCCGCGCCAAGATTCTGCTCGATCGGGTTATACGGCGCGAGCAGCGGCGCGATGAGCGCGACGAGGATGATGAACGCGAGCAGGATGAGCCCAAGCAGCAGCGGCCCCCGAATATTGAGGCGTTGGATGAACGAGACCGGCCGCACTGGCCGCGCAGCCGTCGCGATCGTACCGGGTTGGCTCGTCAGGACCGTTTCACTCATAGGACACCCGCGGATCGAGGAAGGAGTACGACAGGTCAACGATCAGGTTGACGACGATGACGAGGAACGCCGTGATGACGGTGATCGCCTGCACGACGGGGTAATCCCGGGCGGTGATCGCGGTGAAGATCAATTGGCCCATGCCCGGAATCGCGAAGACCGTCTCGATGATGACCGTCCCGCCAACCAGCCCGCTGAACTGCAAGCCGAAGATGCTGACGGTCGAGACGAGCGCGTTGCGGAGCACATGGGCGACGAGGACGGTCCGATTCGTGAGACCTTTGGCCCGCGCGGTGCGAACAAAATCGGAATCGAGCAGGTTGATGATCCCGCTGCGCAGATTGCGAATCAGCACCGCCGAAAGTTGAAGCGAGAGCGTCAGTGCGGGCAGGAAGAGGTAGTGGAGGTGCTGCGTGAAAGTCTCCCCGTAGCCCGCCACCGGGAAGAGATGCAGCCGGAGGCTGAAGAGCAGGATGAGCAGGATGCCGAGCCAGAAGCTCGGCGTCGTGAGAGCGAAGAGGAACCCGGCACGGATCAGGTGATCCGATATCTTGTTCTTGTGCGTCGCCGCCCAGATGCTGACCGGCAGGGTGATGATTGCGCTCAACACCATCGCATAGGCAGCGAGAAAGAGCGTGACGGGGATTCTGCGGAAGACGAGGCTGTTCACCGGCTGCCGGTAGAGGAGCGACATGCCGAAGTTGCCATGGAAGATGCCGGAGATGAAGTGCCAGTACTGGAGCGGCAGCGATTGATCGAGGCCGAGTTGGTGCCGCAGGTCCGCCGCTTTCTGGTCGGTCGCGCGCTCCCCGAGGAGCAGGAAGGCCGGATCGCCGGGGACGAGATGGATCATGCTGAAGATGATCAGCGTCACCCCGAAGAGGACGAAGATCATCAACAGCAGCCGTTTGCGGATGTATGCCGCGCGTCCCAATTTACTTATTCACCTTCACGTCTTCGAACCGGTAGTACGAGAGGCCGTCAATGAAGAAGCCCTCCACGTATTTCTGCCAACCGGCCGTCGCGGGCGGATAGGAGATGAAGACAAGCGGCGCGGCGTCCAGATAGATTTTCTGAATCTCCGCGTAATCCGCCGCGCGCTTCTTCGGGTCCTGCTCCAGATCCGCCGCCGTGATCTTGGCGTTCAAGTCGGGATTGTTGTAGCGCGTCCAATAGGCCCATGGGCTGGCGCCACCGCGCATCTCGTAATTGACGATCTCGGTCGGATCATTCATGTCGTTCGTCCAGGAACTGGAAATGATCGCCAGTTTCCCGGTCCCATCCCGGTACGCCGTACGCAGGACGCTTGCCTCCTGCGACTGGATATTGACCGTGACGCCGATCTTGGACCATTGGTCCTTGGCAATCGTCGCGAGCTGCTGCGCGGAATTGCTGCCGGACGCGATCGTGAAATCAATGGAGAAGCCATTGGGCATGGAGGATGCTGCCATCAGTTGCTTCGCCTTGTCGAGGTTGAAGGGATAGCCCGGCAGCGTCTTGTCGTAGTAGGTGCCGGGAGGGATCGGCGAGTTCATGAACTTTGCCTGGCCGAAATAGACGGCCTTGAGGATCGCGTCTTTATCGAGCGCGTAGTTGAGCGCCTGGCGGATATTCATATCATCGAGCGGCTTGATCGTCGTGTTCAAGATGAAGAAACTGGACTGCTGGATGACGAAGGCCTGTGTCGTGATATTCGGCTGCTGGCCGAGGGACGCCAGTTGGCTGAGCGGCACGAAGTCAATGATGTCGGTCTCGCCACCCTGTAACTTCAGAATGCGTGCGTTGTCGTCCGCTACGTACTCGATCGTGACCGTATCAATGCCGGTCGTTGCTTTCCAATAGTTCGGGTTGCGTGTGAGGACGAGCGGTTCGCCCTTGTTCCAGCCGTTCAGCGAGTACGCACCCGTGCCCTTGCTCTTCGTGGCCGTTGCGGCGTCGAAGCCATCCTTGTCACTGTCCATCGCTAACTGTGCGGGCAGGACTGCGGCGCAGAACATCGCCAACTCGGAGAGGATTGGCGCATGTGGCTGATTGAGGGTGATCTTTACCGTCTTGTCGTCCGGCGTCTGGACATCCTTGATCGCCTTGTAACTATCTTTCCAGACACTCTTCGCGCCCTTGGAGACCATATCGAGTGATGTCTTCACGTCCACGCCCTTGACCGGTGTGCCGTCGGAGAACTTCAGGTTATCGCGGAGTGTGAATGTCCATGTCAGGCTATCCGCGCTCGGTTCCCATTTCGTCGCGAGACCAGGCTCGACACCCAGCCCGTCCTTTGTAGTGCGCAAGAGGGTGTCGTACATATTGACGGAGATGAAGAGCGCCGTATTATCGTCAATCTGCCAGGGGATGAGTGGCGATTGCGGCTCGCCATTGCGCGACATCTTCAGCGCCTTGCCTTTACTCGTGCCGCCAGCCGGCGCGGCAGCAACAGCAGCGGTGGTCGGAGCAGCGGCTGAACCACTGGTTGCCGGAGCAGCGGTCGCGGCAGCGGCAGCGGGTGCGCTCGTCGCAGCGCCCGCCGGGTTCGGCGTATCGGTCGCGCTACTCGTGCCGCCACAGGCGGCGAGGATTGCGGCGCTTGCGGTGGCCGTGACACCAACAAGGAAGTGGCGGCGACTGAGCGCGCGCCGTGTGGATACCGGGTTCACCGTCCCATTCCTCTCGTCGTCCATGTCTCTCCCATCCCTTCACGATGCCTGCGACATCATTTGCGCGATGCATACCACCGCTGCCACGCCTGAGATCGGAACCGTTCCGCGCCCTCTCGCTCTGCTCGTCAGTCGTGGCGGCCGGAGGTGCGTGCCACGCGGACCATCCGGGAAAATGCAACTGGTACGTGATCGGTAGCATAGCGTAGCAACCGTTCGGCGGCAAGAGGCCCCTGTAGGATGCATCTCAAAGCCGATAGGTCGTATCGTCTTGCCTTTTTCGGTGGTAGCAGGCTTTCCAGCCCGCCGGTCCTTTCGGACGGCAAGCCGGAAAGCCCGCTGCCACCCAGGGGGAGGACTCAACCCCCCAAAC
>JBPCPB010000203.1:0-4405 GCA_050999735.1 Thermomicrobiales bacterium
CCCGCACTACTTTGTAGAGCGGGATCGCCAAGGAGCGGAGCGGCGACTCGTACACCAACTGGAAGGGCTGGGGTACACCGTGACGCTTGAACCTCGCGCCGCATAGGAGGGCCTATTTTCAGACCAACCTCGCGCCGCACCCACCCGCATCATCGGCGATCACCCCACATAATTAAAGAACGGGGAAAAGGCCCGCAATGTGATGGCTTCGCCACCGGCAGTATACATGATTGGCAGCCTGCGCCTATGCCCGACGCATCATATCTCGATTTCCGCGATGGAGGCGAGTCGTGTCCTGTTCCGTTCCCTTATGGGTGACTTGGAATATCCGCACAGGCGGCAAGTCGCCCGGTGCCATTGATGTTGGCGAATGCGGCGAGCGAGAACGAAGGGGCGTTCCATTCGCTCGGCATAGTGAGCACGAACGTCTGCTGCGTGAGACTGGTCACTGGGAAATTGTTCCGATAGAAGACTTTCGGCGTGGGAATCCGCGCTACGCCGTTGCAGTTCCCTGCGATGATGTGCCACATGAGATTGATACCACCGTCCGAGCGGGTCAGTTCTGCGGCGGGTCCGTGGACAGCAGCGCGCAGTTGTCTGTCACCACTCGGCAGCGATGAGAGCTGGGCTTGTCCCGTAATCTGCCAGCCAAGCGCTGCCTGGATGACGACGGTCGTTGACGGAAGACCGGTCTCCGGCACGTCATGCGTCGGCGTTGAGATCGCCGTGCGGTCTGGAGATGCAGAGGGCGTTCTCACGTCGGAGGGTGTCAGTGTGGCGGCGACAGAGTTCGACAGTGTTTGCCCCGCTGCGTGCTCCCGCGTGACATCGGTGTCCGTGCAGCTGCTCAGGATGATGCCCAGCGCAACCAACGTGAGGAGGCGTCCAAACAGACGTGTCATAGCGGATCCCTCCCAGATCAGAAAATGGCTCCGCTACTATATACTACAACGCATCGGCACAATGGTTCCAGAGCAAACTGATCGCCGTCGATCTTTCCGTCAGCCCGAAGACGGTCAAGAAGCATTTGGACAACATCCTCAAGCGGCTCGGTATCTATGTGACGCCGCTATGACGTACCTGTGAGCGATCATAAAGGAGGAGAAGATGCAGAGAGTTAAGCGCCCCTTCATCCTCGCGATCGGGGGTCTTTTTACGGCAGTTATCGTACTTATCGGCGCATTCACCATCCACGGCCAAGGGACGCAGGCTGCACCACTCAATCAGGACACGGCGGTCAGGCTCGCCATCCAAGCCGCACAGCGGCCAATGCCGGAAGGGTGGCTGACCACGGCACCGCTGGAGGCGCGCGCGAAGGTGATGAGCTTCGGCGCGGCATATCAGCTCAAGAACAGTCGCTCCCTCGATGCGTCAACGAAGCTCGGGCAGGATGCTAACCGGTCGACTTGGCTTGTCGTCCTGCGTGGCGACTTCACGGTACCGAATGAACCGGCTCCGGACAAACCTATAGTACCGCCGCTCATCTATCATCAAGGTGTCGTCGTGCTGGATGCGAGTACGGGGGAACTTCTATCAGTTGCGCTCTACCCGCCGACCCATGAGATCGCCGTCAGCGCTTTGCCACAGACGACGATCCCAACAGGAGGCACAACACTATCCGAACCGGCCCTAAGCAAGCCGACAGACAGCCCGCTACCGACGCGCGTGAGGAACGGCGGCGCAACGATACCTGCGAATGGACTGCCCGTAGAGGCACCCCGACCATCCAATGGTTCCGCTACGGCAACGCCCGCACGATAGAGGTATTTTTCCTACGTCATATCTCGATTTCCGCGATGGAGGCGACGATGTTCGTTGGCTGATACGGGAATCGCTCCACCTGCTCACGCGATGTGACGCCGGTGAGGACGAGCGTCGTCTCCATCCCTGCCTCGGTGCCCGCGACGATGTCGGTGTCCATCCGGTCGCCGATCATCATCGTCTCCTCGGAGTGCGTGCCGATCGTGCGCAAGGCGGCGCGCATCATCAGTGGGTTCGGCTTGCCGACGAAATACGCCTGGACGCCCGTCGCGGCGGTAATCAGGGCGGCGACCGCCCCCGTCCCCGGTTCCAGCCCTGCTTCGGTCGGCCCGACGACATCCGGGCTGGTGGCGATGAAGCGCGACCCGGCGGCGATCAGCCGAACGGCCCGCGTGATCCGCTCGAAATCGTACGAGGTCGTCACGCCGAGCACGACATAATCCGGGTTTTGATCCGTCAGGGTATAGCCTGCGTCGTGCAGTGCGGTCGTCAACCCAGCCTCGCCGAGGACATAGGCGGTCCCTTCCGGTCGCTGAGAATGAAGGAATTGCGCGGTAGCGAGTGCGGCGGTGAAGATATGGGTTTCCGGGACGACGATACCCAGCCGCGTCAGGCGGGCGGAGAGATCGCGCGGGGTGTAGGCGGGATTATTGGTGAGGACAAGGAATTTCCGCCCCGCCGCCGCCAGCCGCCCAATGAACTCCGGCGCGCCCGGAACGACCCGTGCCCCGCGCACGATCACCCCATCCATGTCCATCAAAATATGCTTCTCCGTCCGCATCTGCCCTCCCTGATCGAAAGAATTTAAGCGCAGAGGACGCAGAGGCCACAGAGAGCGCAGAGGGGAGGGGAATAGGAAAGAGGAGAGGATACGACCTTCTGGAAACCCCTTCTCTCATGTACCTCTCTGTGTTCTCTGCGCTCCGTAATCCCCGTCACTCTCGGATGGCGCGGATGACGGCGGTGATGTTGGCGGCGGGGGTGGTGATCGGGATGACGCAGCCAGGGCCGATCATCATGTGCCGGCCACCTGTTGCCGCTACCGCGTCCCGCGCCTGCGCTGCCGCTTCGTTGGGCGCCATCGTCGCGATGCCGTGCTCGTGGATGCCGCCGATGGCGCATTTGCCGCTTCGTCGTGCCCCCTCTGCCAGCGCGGGCGATGTGCGGCGGTCGTGCCAGTTGATCGCGTGGACCGGGTAGGTCATCAGGGCGTCGAACATGATCTGTTCGCCGTGGATGTGCAGCAGCGTGAAGCGGGAGGCGCCCGCCGCTGCCAATACCTGCCGGTCGTAGCGCGCGCCGAACTCCTCGTATTCCGCGACGGTCATCAGATCGGTCGTCGCGCACTGGGTGGCGAAGAAGATGCCGCTCGCGCCCCGTTCCAGCGTCGCGGCGGTCATCGCCCGCGTGACGGTCGTTATCGCGGACAGCGCTTCATGGACGGTATCCGGTCGCTCCCGCAGGTGACCGAGGACGCGGCCATTGGAGAGTTTCATCGCGATCGTCAGCGGGCTGAAAACCGTCTGGAGGAGAGGAACGGCGCCACCCAGCCGCTCGTTCGTCAGCCGTGCCGCCTCGATCACGACGCGATGCATCCCCTGATCTACTGGAATCGGCGCGATGCGCCGCCAATCATCGGCGGTCGTGATCGGGTAATGCGTCGTCTCTCGCGTGCCGCTGTTGCTGCCCTGATACTCGCTCGTCAACCCCCAGTCAATCGTCGCGTAATCCCCCGGCGGCATGAACTTGATGAAGTCGTTATCGTATCGCTCCTGCCACGCGAGCGTCGCATCCGCCAGCGCTTCCGCAGCCTGATCCCGCTCCGGGAAATGATGCCAGAGGCTGACCGGCGGCCGGCCCACTGCCTTCCCCGCCAGCGCCGCCTCCACCCGCTCCCACCTGCTCATCTCCGTCATTCGTCTCTCCAATCATTCATTTCGAACCGCCAAGACGCCAAGGACGCCAAGAAATACAGAGATGATAGACGAAAAATAACTATTTCTTCTCCCTCTTGGCGTCCTTGGCGTCTTGGCGGTTCAAGCGTTTCTTTCAGCAGCGCGGCGGGCGGCAGCGATGGCGGCGGCGTAGTCCGGCTCGCGCATTTGGTCGGCGACGTATTCCGCGTAGGCGATCCGGTCATTACGATCAATGACGAAGACGGCGCGTTGCAGGAGCCGCCACTCCTTAATGAGGACGCCATAGTCTCGCCCAAACCGCTCGTCCCGGTGCGATGAGAGCACCCGATGTGTGACCTGCTCCGCGCTCTGCCAGCGGGCCTGCGCGAAGGGCAGATCCATGCTGACGGTGGCGACCTGCACATTCTCCGGCAGGCTGCCGCGCATGGTTTCCCAGCGGTGCGTCTCCACATGGCAGACGGGCGTATCGAGCGAGTTGACGACGTTGAGGAGGCGAACGCTGTCTGCCGAGTCCGCCAGCCGTACGGTCTGCATCGCCGCGCCATCGAAGGAGTCGAGTGCGAAGTCAGGCGCTACGTCGCCGGGGTGTAGTTTCCGGCCCACGACGGTCAACTGCTCGCCCAGTTCAAATGCCTCGCCGGCCCGTTCTTCCATTGCTTCCTCTTTTCGGTGTGCCGGTAGCGTAGGCTTCAGCCTGCGTTCTGTGAGGCTGGGACGCAGGCTGAAGC
>JBPCPB010000291.1:0-13911 GCA_050999735.1 Thermomicrobiales bacterium
TGATGTTTGGCCAGTCGCTCGCGCAGGTGGATTGCCGCGCGCCCGGCTGCGGCACGATCGTCGAGTTGCAACGGCGCGTCGCGGATCGTGCGGCGGAGACACCTGGCGGTGGCTGGGTGCTTGGTCGCGGCTACGACGACCAATCGCTCGCCGAGCGTCGGCATCCGACGCGCTACGATCTGGACGCCGTCGCGCCCGATCATCCGGTCGTCATCACGAACGCCTCCGGGCATCTCTGTGTCGCCAATACCCACGCCCTCGCGCTCGCCGGTATCACGAGCGCGACCGCACCGCCCGAGGGCGGCGATATTGTGCATGATGCCGACGGCACTCCGACGGGGTTGCTCCTGGAGACCGCGCAAGGATTGGTGACGAACCTCATCCCGGAGCCGACCGAAGATGATCTCGTTGCGGCGCTTGGCCGGTGCGCGGAGCGGTATCTCGTCGCCGGGATCACGAGCAGTGCGGACGCAAGCATCCACACGAACACGCAGTTCCGCGCGTTCCAGCGTGCGATGGCGACCGGCGTGAATCCGCTCCGCACGACGCTGATGTTGCGCGAGCATCTCCTTCCCCATCTGATCGAAACGGGCATCCGCACGGGTTTCGGGAGCGACCGCCTACGTTGTGGGCCAATCAAACTCTTCATTGACGGCAGCCTGATCGGGCGCACCGCCGCCGTTTCGCAACCGTTCCTTCACGATCCCGACCCGAACAATCTCGGCCTGACGATGATGAGTGAGGCAATCTTTCAGGGATATGTAATGGAGGCGCACGCGGCGGGATGGCAGATCGCCGTCCATGCCATCGGTGATCGCGGCATCGAAATGGTGCTCGATGCTTACGAACGCGCCCTGACGGCCCACCCACGCGCCGACCACCGGCATCGCATCGAACACTGTGGCATCCTGCGGCCGGATTTGATCGCCCGGATCGCCCGACTTGGTGTTGTCGTCGTCACGCAGCCAATCTTCATCACCGAGCATGGCGACTCGTTCATCCGCCATCTCGGCGAGGAGCGTGCCGCCCTCACCTATCCATTCTGGTCGCTGCTCAATGCAGGGATACCGATGGTCTTCAGTTCGGACTGCCCGGTCTCGGCGTATGAGCCGTTGAAAAGCATCCAGGTCTCTGTCACCGAGCGCACCGGCTCCGGCGCGGAATACGCACCCGCCGAGGCGATCAGCGTGAACGAAGCCCTCCATGCGTACACCGTCGCGGGCGCCTTCGCCACCTTCGAGGAGCACGTCAAAGGCTCCATCGCGCCGGGCATGCTCGCTGACTTCGTCGTGCTTGCCCGCGATCCCCGCCACTGCCCGCCGGAAGAAATCGCGGACATCCCCGTCGCGATGACATGGATCGGCGGCGAACTCGCCTACGAGCGTGCGTAATAGACATGCGTATGAAAACGAACCGCCAAGACGCCAAGGACGCCAAGAAGAGAAAGAAAAAAAATTCTTCTCTCTTTGTCCTCTTGGCGTCCTTGGCGTCTTGGCGGTTCACAATGGTCTCTTCGCGCAGTTCTTCCTGCATCTTGCGCGCGCCGGATGGCCGGATTTCCTGCATGCGTCCCGTTTCGGTGAAGAGGACACGCTCGCAGATATTGGTAACCCGGTCACCGATCCGTTCGAGATTGTGCGCCGCCCAGAGCAGGAGGGTCGCCTGATGGATCGTGCGCGGATCGCCGATCATGAAGGTGAGCAGTTCCCGATAAACCTGGTTGTAGAGCGCGTCCACCGCGTCGTCCTCGGCAGCGACGCGCCGCGCGGAGACGACATCGTGATCCGTGAATGCGAGGAGCGCTCGCCGGAGCATGTCCGTCACGGTTTCCGCCATGCGCGGGATGTCGAGGAGCGGCTTGAGAAGCGGTTCGTCGCCGATCATTAATGAGATCGTCGCCGTGCCTTCGGCGTGATCGCCCATTCGCTCGAGATCGGTAATGATATTGAGCACCGCCGCGATCGTGCGGAGGTCGTGAACAAGTGGCTGCTGCGTCGCGATCAGCAGGAGCGCGCGGTCTTCGATCTGGAAGCGCAGGGCATTGACGCCCGCATCATCCTCAATGACGCGCCGCGCGACCGACGCATCGCGCGTGCGAAGCGCCTCGACCGAGCGCTGGATAGATTTTTCCACCATGCTGCCGAGCGTCAGGACATCGGCGTGTAATTCCTTCAGCCCCTGATCGAGTGCGAATCGTGGCATCGTTGTGTCCTTTTTTCGCGGCGCTCTATGGTCATCGTCCGGCGAGACAGCCAACGGCTACTATCCGAAGCGTCCGGTGATGTATTCTTCCGTCCGCGGATCCTTCGGATTGGTGAACAATACATTCGTCGGCGCGTACTCGATTAACCGACCGGAACGGTCCGATTCTACCGCGTTGCCGAGCATGAATGCCGTCATGTCGCTGACCCGCGCCGCTTGCTGGAGGTTGTGCGTGACGATGACGATCGTGTACTGCGACCGCAGTTCGCGCATCAAATCTTCGATCTTCAACGTCGAGATCGGGTCAAGCGCGCTCGCCGGTTCGTCCATCAGGATGACGACCGGTTGTACCGCGATGCAGCGCGCGATGCAGAGCCGCTGCTGCTGACCGCCGGAGAGCGCGAGGGCGGATTGGTTCAGTATATCCTTAACCTCATCCCACAATGCGGCCTGAACGAGGCTCTTTTCGACCAGTTCAGACAACGCCCGCTTGTTCCGCGTGCCGTGCAAACGCGGGCCGTAGCAAACGTTATCGAAGATGCTCATCGGAAAGGGGTTGGGCCGCTGAAAGACCATGCCGACGCGCCTGCGGAGCGCGACGACATCGGTGTTCGGCCCGTAGATGGACTGCCCTTCAATGAGAATATCGCCCTCGGTGCGCACGCCGGGGATCAAGTCGTTCATGCGATTGATCGCGCGCAGCAGTGTGGACTTCCCACACCCGGAGGGGCCAATAATCGCCGTCACCTGGCGTGCGGTGATTGCCATATGTATGTCGGCAACCGCGCGATAACTCCCGTAATAGAGCGCAAAGTTCTCAATCTCAACCGCTGTCTCAACGGGCGCCGTTTCTGCTGCCGACTCAACGGGCGTGGGGACCGTGATCAATGAGGGAGGCGGCGTATTCGTCATGCGCGGAACCATCCGTTCAACTGGCTCACGTGCCATCTCCTCATTCCTCTCCCGCGCGACCAATCAGCGCGTTGCCGTCAACCGCCGGTACATCCACCGTCCCAGGAAACGCGCAACGACGTTGAACGCCAGGACGCAGATAATCAGTAACGCGGCCGAACCGTCGGCGATCTGCCGGTAATCGGGGACCAACCCTTCGGAGTTCAATTTCCAGATATGGACGGCCAACGTTTCCGCCGGTCGGCGCAAACCAAACGGTGAAGTATCGCTCCACAGGCTGATGTCATGCCAATTGAGCGCGGCGCCGGACTGACCCGATGTGAACAGCAACGCCGCCGCCTCGCCAAAGATTCTTCCTGCCGTCAGAATAAACCCGGTGACGAGGCCTGGCAATGCCGAGGGGAGCAGGACCGTCCTGATCGTTTGCCAGCGGGTCATGCCGAGCGCGAGGCTTCCCTCACGCAAACCCGGTGAGACCGAACGGAGCGACGCTTCCGCCACGCGCTCGATAATCGGCAGGTTGAAAACCGTCAAGGCCAACGCACCCGCAAGGATCGAAAAGCCGAGGTGGAACCGCTGAACGAAGATGAGTAGCCCGAAGAGGCCCACGATAATGGATGGAAGCGACGCGAGCGTTTCCGTCGCCATGCGGATCAGTTCGGTGAGTTTGTTCGCTGGCGCAAACTCGGACATGTAGATACCGGCGCCGACGCCGAGCGGAATGGTGATGAGCATGGTAAGAAAGAGCAAATAGAATGAGTTGAACAACTCCGGTCCCACGCCACCCCCCGCGACAATCTCCGGTGCGGCGGTGAGGAAATGCGGCGTCAGGTACCGGCCACCGGTAATGAGCAGATAGAGCAGAAAGGACGCGAGTAACGCGACGATTCCGCACGAGAGTATCCAGATGATGACCGTCGCGATCCGGTCGGTGACGCGGGCGTGCATTAGTACACCTTCTTTGCACTGACGACGCGAATCGCCAGGATCAGCACGAGCGCGATCAGCAGCAGCAGCATCGCCATGGACCAGAGCGCGTTGTTCCATGGCGTACCACCAACGGTATTGCCCATGTCGAGCGTGATGATGCTCGTCAGAGTTGCCGCACGGTCGGTGAGGTGTTTCGGGATAATTTCGGTGTTGCCGATCACCATCTGAACCGCCAATGCCTCACCAATTGCTCGCGCCATGCCGAGGATGACCGCCGTCATCAAACCCGGCAACGCCGCCGGGAGGAGAACGCGCGCGAGGGTCTGCCAGCGCGTCGCACCCAGGCCGTACGACGCCTCCTTCAGGCCGACGGGCAGGGCACGCAGGCTGTCCGTCGCGACGGTCGTAATGGTCGGCAGGGCCATAATCGAAAGGACGATGCATCCGGCAAGCAGGCTAAATCCGAGGCCACCGATATGATTGCGGATGAAGGGCACGAGGACGCTCAAACCGACCCAGCCGTACACGACCGATGGAATGCCAACAAATAGTTCGACTGCTGGCTGCAAGACGCTCTGCGCCCACTTTGGCCCGACTTCGGTAAGAAAAAGCGCCGCGGCGATACTCAGTGGGGCGCTGATGAGGATCGCCAGCACGGTCACTTCCAGGGAGCCGACAATAAATGTCGCGGCGCCGTATGTAGCGGGCTTGTCAGTCGGCTGCCAGACCTTTGAGAATAAGAATTGCGTGATGGACACATGGTTCTGGATAAATGTCGTCAGACTTTTTGAACCGATAAAGAGAATAATGGCGGCGATAAAGACGACAAGCGCGATCGCGCATGCCGCGAAGACAACGTAGGTAACGCGGTTCCAGAGCCGTCGCCGCGCCGTGAGATCGAGCGCCATTCGCGCGCTGGTTCCCGCTTGTGAGGGTATGAGTGCTTCCGCCATTGCCGCGCTGCCTCCGCCGTCGGACCATTGTGATGCTTTGGTGGAGCAGGCTTTAGCCTGCCATTCTCAGATTACAGCCTAAGAGCCGGTTTCAAAACCACCAAGACACAAAGAACACCAAGAACACCAAGCGTATCACGGATAAGAAAATTCTCTTCTCTTGGTGTTCTTGGTGGTTCTCCGTGCCTTGGTGGTTTACCCTTCGTCGGTTTTGCAACAGGCTCTAAAGCCTGCTCCACCACTATTCATCTACGATGGTATCTTCATCGTGATAGATCATTAGGTAGGCGTGTGCTTCGCCTTTACCTGCGTCGCCGGGATGTATCCCAGTTGCGGCACAAGGGTCGCCTGAATATCATCCGAGAGGATGTACTCAAGGAACGCCTTTGCCAGCCCGGTCGCCTCACCCTTGGTGTACATATGGCCGTATGACCAGATCGGATACGAGTTGTCCGAGATGTTCGCAATCGTCGGCGCTTTGCCGTTGAGCATCAGTTGCTTCAGATCCTTGTTCGTCAGGAAATAGGCGAGGCCGAGATAGCCGACCGCACCGGGCGTACCATTGATGGCCTGCGCGACAGCGCCCGTCGAGTCCTCCGTCAGCGCCAGTCCCTGCGCTTCGGTGGCGCCATTGAGCGCGTACTTCTTGAACGTCGCGCGCGTGCCGGAGGAGAGGGGGCGGTTGACGATGGTGATCTTTTGATCGTTGCCGCCGACATCTTTCCAGTTGGTGACCTTGCCGGTCCAGATGCTGACCACCTGATCCGCCGTTAGTGACGTGACCATAACACTCGGGTTCGCGGCCATCGCAAACCCCTGCACGACGACCTGATGATCCACGATCTGCTTGGGATCAACACCGGTGGCCTCTTCGGCAAAAATATCCGAATCACCGATCGTCGCGCCGCCCTGGAGGACCTGCGTCAGTCCCGTACCGGACCCACCGCCCTGGACATTGATTTTTGCGGTCGGGCACTTGGTCGTGTATGCCTTTGCCGCCGCCTCAACGAGCGGCTGGAGCGCCGTGGAACCGAGCGCGACAATTGAGCCATTCACACAGGAAGCAGGGCCTTTCGGCAGCGCGCCCGCCACCGCCGAGCCTGCGGGCGCTGCCGTGCCCGAGATACCAGGGCTACTCGCGGCTGTTGTCGCACTGCCCGTCGTGCTTGGCGCGGTGGTTGCTGCCGGAGCGGGTGTGGCCGTGGCGCTGCCACCGCATGCACTCAACCCTATCGTGAGAACAAGGCCACAGATCGCCATTGCGGCGACCGACCGCCCCTGCAGAATCCATCGAATGCCCAACACTGTTCCTCCTCGTGGCGCCGGCGCTGCACCGGCTTTCCCCTTGCGCACTCGTCGCGCGATACCCCGTTGTACCGCACGCCTCAATGCTACCAGCCAGCCCTTCGTGCATTGTGAGACGAATGTTATCAAGAGGTTAGCGCATCCGTGCGGAGGTGGTGCGATACGGCTCCTCATCAGCGACCGGTACAGTCAGGGGCGTCGCAATGGGGAGTGCGAGCAGAAAACGTGACCCGCGCCCGACGGCGCTCGTCACGGAAACCGCGCCACCGTGCGCAAGCGCGACGTGCTTGACGATCGCGAGACCCAAGCCCGTGCCGCCACCGGAGCGGGCAGGATCTTCCTTGTAAAACCGTTCAAAGAGGCGCGGCAGATGTTCGTCCGGAATACCGACGCCGGTGTCTTCGACCCAGAGACGGACATGATGATCGCCATCATCATCCGCGCCAACCGTGACGCGGCCACCCGCCGGTGTGAATTTCACCGCATTATGAATGAGGTTGACGAGCGCGCCTTCGAGCATCCGCCGGTCACCCCAGATGGCGGGCATGCCCAATGGGATCGCGGTCTCCAGCGCGACATCGGCCCGATCCGCCTGCGCTTCCAGCCGCTCCACCGCATTCCGCGCCAGTTCGCCGACATCGAGCGTCGCGAAGTTCGGCTGATCGCGCCCGGATTCGAGCCGGGCAAGTTCGAGCAGTTCGCGGACCAGTTGCGTCAGTTCATCCACCTCGCGGTTGATCTTATTGAGCCGATCTTCCGCCATGCCGGGCACTTCGAGACCGCCATCGAGCAGCGTCTCGACGTAGAGTTTGATACTCGCCAGCGGCGTTCGCAGTTCGTGCGAGACATTGGCGACCAGTTCGCGTCGCACGGTCTGGAGATGGTGTACCTGCGTCACATCGCGCGCCAGGAGCAACACATCGTCTTTCGTGCCGTCCGCCGGAACAGCGATCACGCGCGCGACGCGGCCACTCGCGGATACTTCGACTAACTGTTCCCGCGGCTCGCGCGCACTCTGGCAGCGCTGCACGAGGTCGGCGATCTCGTGGTCGCCGGTCATCTCAATCACCGTCCGGCCCCGCACGGTGGCGAGACTCGTCGGAAAGAGGGCGAGCGCCGCATCATTGACCGAGAGGATTTCCTGCCCGTGTCCGACGACGATCACCGCATCATCGAGGGCGGCGAGGATCGTCCGCAACCGGCCATTCTCAGCGGCTACCTCGTCCGTGCGTTGGCGTGTCTCGCCGATGACCACTCGCATGCGCCGCACCGCCGACCCGGCATCGCTTTCAGGCAGGACTTGCCGCAACTCATCCTCGATTGCACGGAGTCGCGACCGCAGATGGACGGCAGACCAGCACGCAGCCGTGCCGCCGATCAGCGCGCAGAGGGCGATTACCCACGCGATGGCGGCCATAGATGCCTACCCTTCAAACCGGTATCCGTGACTGCGTACGGTGACGAGGCGCGTCGGTGTCGCAGGGTCGGCCTCGATCTTTTCGCGCAACTGGCGCATATGCACATCCACCGTGCGCGGATCGCCGTAGTAATCAATGCCCCAGACGCCATCGAGCAGTTGCTGGCGGGAAAGGGCGATGCCGCGATTGCGGACGAGATAGGTCAGGAGGTCGAATTCGCGCGGCCGGAGCAGGACTTCCATCCCGTTCAGCAAGACGCGCCGTTCCTGGGGCGCGACGACAAGATTGCCATAGGTCATCCCTTCGGTGCGCGGGATGATACCGTCCGCTTCGGACGCCGCCTCCGGCAGCCCCTCGCGCCGTCGGAGCACCGCGCGAATCCGCGCGTGCAGCTCGCGCAACCCGAAGGGCTTCGTCACATAATCGTCCGCGCCGAGTTCGAGACCAACGACTTTGTCCGTCTCATCATCCCGCGCGGTGAGCATAATGACGGGAATGTCGCTGTCGCGCCGGAGCGCCTGACAGACCTTGAAGCCATCCATACCCGGCAGCATGACATCGAGGATGACGAGGTCCGGTTTTTCCGCGCGGGCGAGGCGCAGGCCGGTTGGCCCGTCGCTCGCCGTGAGGACATGATACCCCTGCCGCTCCAGTGAGAACTGCAACGACTCACGGAACGGCCGCTCATCATCAACGACCAGTATAGATGCGGTCTTTTCAGCGAGTTGCATGGACCTGGCCCTCCCGCGAATGCAGCCAACCGGCACGCCTTCACCGACAGTGTACCATCGAGATTGTTATCGCATTGTGAGAAGGTTGCGTGCAAAGCGCTATGTCCATTATCCTCCCACAAGCGATGTGATAGCGGGAGGAACACGCCATGACCGGACAGACGAAACCAGAACATACCCAACGTCCATTAGCAATAACCGTGGCGACAACGTAGTAAGGTGGTTGTCGATCAGGGTCGTTGCCGAACGACTACCGAGCGTGCGCAGATATTCGACGTAAGCAGAATGGAGACGCCTGATGTCCACGACGCTCATGGTCAATCTCCCCGTGCAGGACCTTGCCAAGTCAACCCATTTCTTCGCCGAGATGGGGTTCTCGTTCGACAAGCGGTTCGGGAACGAGCACATCAACACCCTGGTCGTTAGCGACGATGGTTACGTGAAGCTGGTAGCAGCGGCGATGTTCAAGACCTTCACCAAGCGGGAGGTCGCCGACGCCAGCAGCGCCGAGCTGGCCCTGCAGATGCGAGTCGACAGCAGGCAGCGGGTTGACGAGCTGGTCGACAAGGCCCTCGCAGCAGGCGGGCAGCGTGCAAACGAGACCAACGATCAAGGGTTCATCTACGGGCGGAGCTTCTCCGATCTCGACGGACACCTCTGGGACGTGTTCTACATCGACCCAGCGACGCTGCAGGACCAGGCATGATTATCTCCGTTTTGGATGCTTCTTTCCCGCTACCACCAGATTCCGCGCGATGACCGATGCCGCGCAGCCATCGGTCTGCATCGTCGGCTGTGCCTCGTGGGATACGCTCCTTTCCGTGGATCATTACCCGGCGGAGAGCGAATACTGTATCGCCACGAACGAGATCCAGATGCCCGGCGGCACATCCACAAACGTCGCGGTCGCCCTGGCCCGCCTCGGCATGCCGCCCCGTTTCGTCGGCGTTGTCGGCGATGACTGGCGCGGGGAGCGGCTGCGCGTCGGTCTGGAAGATGCCGGTGTGCTCTGTGACACGCTCGGCGTGCATCGCGGCCAGGATTCGGATCGCTCGATCATCCCAATCGGCCCATCCGGGAGCCGAACAATCTTCTGGATCAAAGGGGCGATGCTTGAGCGCGGCGATCCGCTCGATATTCCGGCCATTTTTCGGCACAAAGTCGTCTACCTCGACATCGTTGACCTCGCCTTGTGGGCGGATATTCTCGACGCCTTCGAGCGCGACCGCGCCAGTCTGCCCGACGCGCCGCTCCTCATCGGGCAAGCGGTCTTTGTCGCCGGCATCCTTGCCCCCGATGCCGCGCTGCCATTCATTGGGCGGCATGATCTCTTTATCGGCGGCGAGTGGGAATGGCGATTGATGACGGGCGCTTCGTCACGCGCCGAGGTGATTGCGCGCCTGCAACAGACGGTGCGCGAAACGCGGCTCCAACTAGCCATCGTCACCTGCGGCGCGGACGGCTGCATCGTCATCACGAAGGCGCTCTCCTTCGATGCTCCGGCCGCTGCCGTCCGCGTCGTGGATACGACGGGTGCGGGTGACGCATTCGCCGCCGGATTCATCTTCGGACGCGTGCGCGGGTGGCCACCGGAGCGATGCGCGCAATTCGCAAACGCCGTCGGCGGCCTCGTAACCCGCGCGTTAGGCTCGCAGATCTCCCTGCCCACGCTGGAAGAGGCATGGCGGCTGGCATTTGGTACTACTCCGGACGAGGTGCGCTAAACCAGATGTATATTCTTTCACGACGGCAATAGTATGTGACATGCGTAGGGGCGGTTCGTGAACCGCCCTCCCCGCCCCAGTAGTGATGTCTCCAAACATGGCAAAGCCGTGGCAATGCGAAAGAGGGCGATTCGCGAATCGCCCCTACGAAGAGATACAGCGTTGGTGCACCGTATCTACGGCGTGATCTTCGCGCGCAGTACCTCGACTGCCTTGTCGAGTTGCGGATCGCCCGCACCCGGCGCCGTATCCGGGCGCTCGACGACATCATCGGGTATCAGCCCCTCTTTCTGGATCACGCGCTCCTTCGGCGTGTACCAATTCGCGACGGTGATCCGCACGCTCGATCCGTCACTCAGGCTCGTGACTTCCTGCTCGGAGCCTTTGCCGAAGGTTTTCGTGCCAACAAGTGTCGCGCGGCCGTAATCCTGCAACGACCCCGCGGTAATCTCGGACGCACTCGCCGTGCCGCCGTTGACGAGCATGACGAGCGGCAGGTCGAGGATTTGCTGCCCGTCATTCTTGACGAGAATGGGCGTCAGTTTCCCGCCCGTTGGCCGCCGGTCTTCGAGCATCGCGACCGAGTCCTTCGGCAGGAACCGGCCGAGGAGATGCTGCGCGCCGTCCACGTAGCCGCCGCCATTGTTGCGGAGATCGAGGATGATCCCCTTCAGATGTTTGTCGCTCACCTGCGCGAGCGCGTCGTCCAGTTCCTTGTTCGTGTAATCATTGAACGATGTGATCGAGATCTTGCCGATGTCATTGGGCAGCACGTCCAGCGTCACGGCAGGCACGGTAATTTTCTTCCGGATCACGGTAATATCAATCGTGCCCGGTGTGCCAGCGCGACGGATGGTCAGGCGGACCGGGGTGCCTTCCGCGCCCTGGATCGCCGTTGGGCGATCCGCTTTCGCCAGGGTCGAAACATCCTTGCCATCAATCGCGACGATCACATCACCCGCCTTGATACCTGCCGCCTCAGCGGGGCCACCCGGGATCGGCGCGGTAATCAGCAAATCGTCCTTCGAGGTATCAACATAGACGCCGATGCCGACGAACTGGCCGTTATCCGAGGCTTTCCGTTGCCGCGCGGCATCCGGTGGCAGGAAGACGGTGTAGTCATCGCCGGTCGCGCTGAACATCCCTTTGAGCGCGCCATAGACGAGTTTCTGCTCGTCGAGCGGGCGATAGTAAAAGCCCTTTTCGAGCAGATCGAATGCCTTCCAGAAGGTATCGAACTCACCGCGCAGTTGATCCGGCGTCGTGTTTTTCGCTGGGTCGAGGCTGATGGCCGGATCAGACGGGCGCGGTGTCACCGATGGCACGGGCGTCGCCGCCGGGCGTGGCGTCGAGGTTGGGCGACCGGGTGCAACAGTGTCCGTCGGTGCGGGCTGTACCGTCGGGATGACGACTGCGGCGGCCGTATTGCCGCTCCCGCTGCTCGCGCTGCTGAACACCGTGCGGTCCGCGACAATGCCGAGCGCGAAACCGCCGAGCACGAGAAAAACGCCGACAAGAAAGCCGACGAGCGCCGCTCCTGATCGGGCCGGCGAGGGCGTATCCATGTGGGTGGCTCCATTTCCGATGGTCTGAGACATGATGAACGACGCCCCATTCCTGAAGCGTCGCACCCATCAATCATCATCCCGCCGGATGGGCATGGTGTCAATCGCCATGCCCGCGCCCGCGCGCTATACTGGCGAACCGCATCGGCGGGCGCGGAAAGGATAGGTCATGGGGGCATCGCGTATTCGGGTCGGCGTGATTGGCACAGGGTTTGGCGCACAGGTGCATCTCCCGGCGTTCGCGGCGCTCCCGGATTTCGAGATCGTCGCGGTCTGTGGCCGCAATGGCGCGAAAGTCGAAGCGATTGCCGACGCCTACGACATCCGCAACACCTTCGCCACCTACCGCGATCTGATCGCTTGCCGTGATGTCGAGGCCGTGACGATTGCGACGCCCCCGGCCCACCACCATCCGGCGGCAATCGCGGCAATCACTGCCGGGAAGCATGTGCTCTGCGAGAAACCGATGGCGCGCAACGCCAACGAGGCGCGCGAAATGCTGCGCATGGCGGAAATGAGCAACGTTACCGCGATGCTCTCCCATGAATTCCGCTTCGTTCCCGCGCGGGCGCGGATGAAGGAATTGCTGGACGAGGGCCACATCGGCGCGGTATCACTGGCGCAACTCTCTTTTTTGCGTCCCCTCGTCGCTGACGCACGCGGCAATGCGTGGCATTGGCTGGTGGATGCGGAGGCGGGTGGCGGCATGCTCGGCGCACTTGGCGCGCATTTCGTTGACGCGCTGCGCTGGTGGTTCGGTGACATCAGCGAGGTCGCCGGCGCATCGTCCGTGAGCATACCGACCGTCCGCACCGGAAGCGGTAACCTCCTTCACGCCAATGCGGAGGACACCTTCGCCATGCTCCTGCATTTCGCCTCGGGCGCAATCGGCAACATCATCTGCTCCGCCACCGCGTGGCACGGACCGGGCGAGGAGATCCGCGCGTTCGGGTCGGAGGGCATGTTGACTATCGCGCTCGATGGCACCCTCTGGGGAGCGCGGCACGGCGGTCCGTCGCCCGAACCGCTCCCGATCCCTGCGCGGCTACTCGGTAGCGGCATCCCGGAGGTTGACGACGCCCCGGCAGGTCACGCGCTCATCCCCGCCTTTATTCGCCTCGCGCGCGCGTGGGCGCACGGCATCCGCACAGGAACCAGCCCCTCCCCTTCCTTCGCCGACGGATTGCGCGTGCAGGAAGCGCTCGACGCCGTGCCGCGCTCGCAGGAGCAGCATAAATGGGTGGATGTGAGCGGCGCGCGCTGGCCGACCGCGCCGACCCGCTGACCGGAGCGTGTATACTGCGTCGAGGTGCGAGGCGAACGACGCGAGAAAGCGAGCGATACGATGCAACCGAACATGAAGATGCTCCAGGAGATGCAGCGCCAGATGCAGAAGATTCAGCATGAACTCGGTGAAACCCTCGTCGCGGGGCAGGCGGGCGGCGGCCTCGTCACGGTACAGGTCACGGCGCTCAAGCAGATGCGCGGTATCACGATCAAGCCGGAGGCGATTGATCCGGACGACATCGAACTGCTGGAAGACATGATCGTCGCCGCCGTCAATGATGCGATGGGTAAAGCGGACGAGACCGCGCAAGGTAAACTGGGCGGCCTGACCGGTGGCCTCGGCATTCCCGGGCTGATGGGATAATGACCCGTCCGCGCGCGGTCACGTTCGATTTCCATGACACCATCGCGATCGCGCCCGCCTGGTTCGCGCTCGAAGTGCGCCAATTGCCCGGCATGGTTCTGCATATTCTCGCAACACAGGGGGTGATCCCGCATGACGGCGCGCAAATGGCGTCAGCCACCGCGCCCTACCGTGCGTTGCGCCTCGCCATCCAGGAACATGGCCAGGAATCAGACGCGCTCGCGGGCGTTCAGCACGCCTTTCAGGCGATTGGACTGACGCTCCCGGATGCCACCGTGGCAGACGCGATTGATGAACTGATGGCTTCCGCGCGGGCGGATGCGTCCCCTCGTCCCGGCATTGTCGAGGCGATTCATGCATTCTCGGACGCGCGGATACCGATGGCCGTGATTTCCAACGCGGTCTACCATCCGTTCATCGAATGGTGCCTCGATGACGGGGGAATCCGCGAGGCGTTCACGGCGACTATTTCCTCGGCATCGTGCGGCTACTACAAATCGCACGACGGCATCTATACCTG
>JBPCPB010000357.1:0-5485 GCA_050999735.1 Thermomicrobiales bacterium
AAAACGGAGGGAACGTGAACCACCAAGACACAGAGGAACACCAAGGACACCAAGAGACAAGACCGATGAGACCCCCTTGGCGTCCTTGGTGTTCCTGGTGCCTTGGTGGTTATGAAACTGGCTCTAAGGGCTAAGGACTAAGCAGGGAAGCGAATCTACTTAGTCCTTAGTCCTTAGTCCTCCCCACGACCGAAGGGAGCGGCTGTGCGTTTCTTGCTCGTGCGGCATGGGGAGAGTACGTACAACGCGGAGGGGCGCATCCAGGGACAGCAGGACGCGCCCCTCTCTGAGCGCGGGCGGGAGCAGGCGGAGCGGATCGGCGAGCGGTTGCGCGCGTACCCGTTCGATGCCTGCTATGCCTCCGATCTTTCCCGCGCGGCGGAGACCGCCCGTGCCATTATGCGGCATCACCCTGGTGTGCCGTTCGCATTCACAACGCTACTGCGTGAAATTAAGTTCGGCATCTTCGAGGGGCGGATCATGCCCGAAATCGAGGAGATGTACCCCGAAGAATACGCGCAGTGGATGGAGGATCGCCGTCACTTCGTGCCACCCGGCGCCGAGAGCGCCGATGAACTCTCCGAACGAGCGGGCCGCGCCCTCCGCTGGTTGCGTGAGCGAGGGCACGAGGGCACGGTGCTCGTCGTTGCGCACGGCGCGATCCTCAATGCCTTCCTCGGCCAGTTCCTCCAACTCGGCGCTGAAGGCCGCCACCGCTTCCACTTCGACAACACCGCGCTCGCCATCGTCGAGGATGAGCCATTCGGCCCGCGCCTGCTGCTCGCCAACGATACCTCCCATCTCGGCCCCGACGCCGCCTTCCCGTAGCAAGTAATCGGCTCATATGCGTCCCCCGGAGTCGGACGGCACGGTTAGTGGGGGGGGCTGATAGCGAGATCGAGCAGCTGGCTCAAGGCCAGAGTGAGGGTGTCATCGAGGGGAGGCCATGGGAAGTGCGGTCGGCTCAGCCACAGCGTGACCAGGCCATGTTCGAAGGCCCACATCGCGATGGCTAGCTCAAAGGGATCTGCGCTGGCGCCGACGGAACCGGCGTGTTGGCAGTCGCGAATGCTCTGGACGAGGTCGTGAAAGGCGGCCCGGCCGGGGGACTGCTCTGCGTCGTACATCAGGGTAGCCGGTAGTTCGGGGTCGGGTCCGAACATCAGCCGGTAGTGGCCAGGGTGCGCGAGGCCGAAGCGGCAGTAGGCCCGCGCCCGGGCCAACAGGGCCTCGGCGGGATCGGCGATGCCGTCAGCGGCAACGGCCCGGGCTTGGGCAAGCGCGGCGAAGCAGCGTTCGACGACGGCGACTTTGAGATGCTCGACGTCGGGAAAGTGTCGGTAGATCGAGGGGGCCGCGACGCCGACTTTCTTGGCCACCGCACGCAGCGAGAGAGCGCGCGCGTCGCCAGATTCGGCCAGGAGAGCGCTGGCCGCCTGGATGAGGTCTTCGCGCAGTTGATGGCCTTGGCCACGCGGGTTGCGGCGGCGCCCAGTTGCGGGCGCGGATAGGGATGCGCTGTCCCGCTCAAGGCTGCTGATTTGTGCGGTCATCGGTTCCCTCCATACCGATCATCGGCCCTTGACAAGGGTCATGTGGATGGTGTACAGTTACGTCATTAAGTTTACGCCTGTAAGTCAAGGAGTCTGTGATGCGAGCCACCAATCCATCGCCTCTCGTGAGCCGGTCTTCTGCTCCATCCGTGTCACGAGCCCCAGCCGGTGCCGTTCCCACGGCCCACAGCGACGCGGCTGCATCCTCGCGGGCTTCGCGCCTGTTGCTCGGCGCTGGGTTGGTCGGTGCGGTGCTTTTCCCGGTGATCTATCTCCTTGACGGCGCGCTGCGCCCGGGCTACGACACGCTGACCGAACCGATCAGTGCGCTGGCTCTGGGTCCCGCTGCCTGGGTGCAGATCGGCAACTTCATCCTCTATGGCACACTCATTGCCCTATCCGCGATTGGCTGGCGCGCCGCCCTCACCCCCGGCCCCGCCGCCGTCTGGTATCCGGCGACGCGCGCCCTCAGCGGCTTCGCATTGATCGCCACCGGGATCTTCCACGCGGGCCCGATCCACAACATGGTATCCTACACCAGCCTGATCGCCACCGTCGCCGGTCTGTTCATCCTGGCGCGTCGGTTGCACCGCGAACCGGACTGGCGAGGCTGGGCCACCGTTGCGGTCGGAACCGCCGTGTTGGAAATGGGCTTCCTTGCTACCTTCGGATTCCTCAACTCCCACACCGGAGGCGGCGGGGTGTTCGAGAAACTTGCCACCATCACCGTCGCGGCGTTCATCATCGCCCTCACCGCGCGGGTCCTCGCTCGCCACGGTCGGATCGCCACACCGGCCCGCGCATAGACAGCGCCACTTCCCTTTCGCCAATCGCTCCCTACGGGTCTGTCACAACAAGTCCGCTCTTTTGCGTAAATAGCGGTGGAGCAGGCTCCAGCCTGCCGTTCGGGGATTGCAGGCTGAAGCCTGCTCCACCCGTATCCAACAAATCGCCTGTGACAGAACACTACCACCAGAGGGAATGCCGCTTTCGCCAGTCGCGGCGGGCAAGGCGGGCAGCGGCGTCACCGGCGATACTATTGACTCCCGCGCCGGGGAAGGTGGACGCGCTGCCGAGGTAGAGGCCACGAATCGGTGTGCGGTAGGGCGAGAGCGATGGGATCGGGCGGAAGATCAATTGATCCAGTGCGGCGCTGCCACCGCCGACGTCGCCGCCGATCAAGTTCCGGTTGCGCTCGGTGAATCCGAGCGGCGTGATGACGTGCCGCGCCAGGATACGGTCTCGAAAACCGGGGGCGAAGCGCTCAATCCGCGCCTCGAAGCGCTCCGTGCATCGTTCCGTTTCCGTGATCCAGTCAATACCGGCCGGGACGTGGGTGTATGCCCATGCGGTCTGCATACCCGCTGGAGCGCGGGTCGGGTCCGCGAGCGATTGCTGGCCGACGAGCAGAAAGGGCTGCTCCGGCAGGATACCCGCGCGTTGCTGTGCGAGCGCAGCCGTGAGTGCGTTGGTCGTGCCGCCGACATGGACGGTACCCGCCACGCGCGCTTCCGGCGCGGTCCACGGCACGGGGCCATCGAGCGCCCAGTCCACCTTGAACGTCGGCGGACCGTAGCGGAAGCGGGCGAGGCGCGTCACGTAGGCCGCTGGCAACGCGTGGCCCGCGAGTTGGATCAATCCGTGCGGTGTGAGATCGCCGATGACGATGGGGGCATGCACCGTTTCGCCCCCTTCAGTGCGGATACCGATAACCCGCCCATGCTCGATGAGAATGCGCGCGACTGCCGTATTCGTCCATGTTTGGCCGCCGAGATGCGCGAAGTAGCCGGCGAGGGCGGCAGTGAGGTTGCCCGCGCCTCCTTCCGGGCTTGGCCAGCCGACGAGATGGCCGAGAAAGAGCAGATAGAAGGCGGCGATCGCACTTCCCGCTTCCCACTGCGGTACATCGGCATGCATCGCCGCCCCGTACAGCCACGCAGTTGCCCCGTCGCCCCGGAATCGTTCAGCCACCAGTGTCTCGGCGGAAAGCAGCAGGAGGCGGGCGAATTCGAGCATCCCGTCCACGCGCAGTCCACCGAACAGGCGCAGGCCACCCGCGAGCGGCGGGAAGCCACTCAAGAGCGTTTGGCGCACCGCCGTGCCCTGTTTCAGGTAGGGCGCGATCAACGCGCGCCATGCCTGACCGTCACCGGGTGCCAGGCGGTCGAGCGTGTCTACCGTCTGGTTGAGGTCGCGAGAGAGCGCCGCCGCGTGACCGTCGAGGAAGGGATGCGCCATCGCGACGGGGGGCGCGATCCAGCGCAACCCGTAGCGCGCCAGCGGCATCCGCGCGAAGACGGGTGACGCGGCGCCCGCCGGATAGACCGCCGAGAAGGTATCGTGCTGGAAACCGGGGAGGGTTAATTCCTCGGTCATCATCGCGCCGCCGAGGCGAGGGGCGGCTTCGAGGGTGAGAACGGCGCGACCATGCGCGGCGAGATGAATCGCGGCGCTCAGCCCGTTCGCGCCACTGCCGATGATGATTGCGTCATACCGTGCCATACACTATACCGGAAACTGGATATGAAATAAAAGGAGTGGTCATTGGAATACATATCCCATAAGACACATCCTCAACAATCATCCCACCTCCTCATCAGCCTCCACCGAGCCGAGCGGAAGGGCAGGGGACGGATGTTCGCGCAGTTCTCGTAGCGGGTCTGTCACCGGATCATTCGGCAACCCTGTGCCCGCGACGACGACTTCGGTCAGGGCGGAGGGCTCGTCACCCGGCGTTTTCGGTGGAAAGAGTTCGTCAATCAGGACGCGCAGGACGGCGGCGAGGGGAACGGCCATCAGCACACCGATGATCCCCGCTATCTTCTGACCGGCGAGGACGGCGAAGATTGTCACGACCGGATCGAGATGGACGACGCGCCCGATGATCTGCGGGATGATGATCTGGTCCTCGAATTCACGCAGGATGAAGTACGCGATGATTACCCCAACCATCGTGCCGACACCGTGCGTCGAAAGCGCGACGAGGCTGGCGAGTGTACCGGCGATAATTGGGCCCACGAAGGGGATAATCTCCAGAATGCCCGACCCGATCGCGATGGGGAGGGCATAGGGTACCGCGAAGATGCGGAGGGCGATGTATGACAGGACGGACATGATGAGGATGACCTACAACTGGCCCCGCAGATAGCGGCCCAGCACGACATGGATGCGTCCGGCAATCCGGCGTGCTTGCCCAATCCGGTCGTCCGGCACGAAGCGGTAGAGATACTCCATCGAGCGCCGCCCATTGAGCAGCAGGTAAAAGGTCGCGAAGAACCAGATGACGATGTTGACGAGCACGCCAAACGTCGTCTGTGCGACCTCGCGGACCTGACCCGGTTGCGTGGCGCGATCAATCTCCAGTTGCAGGCGGCGCGCAACGATGGCCCGCTTCTGGAGGTAGAGCGGATCGTCGTACGGGACGATATCTACGCCCGCCCGCCGCAGAAGGTCCACGATCTGGGCATTCTTCGAGGCGCGATCGAGGACCGAATCGGCGACGCTGACGCCGGACTTGAAGAGGCCGTTTTGCCCCGTCGTCTGGCGCGCGAATTCCGGCTCGACGAGCGCAATACTGAGCGTCACCATGCCGATAAAGATGAGATAAAAGAGCGCGATCACCGCGACGCGCGGCAGCCGGGAGATGCGCTGCGCCCGATCAGCGAGCGGGCTAATGATGTAGGCGGTCGCAATGGCGAGGACGAACGGGGCAAGGATATCGCGCGTGATAAGGAGGAGGGCGATCACCAACCCGATCATCAGCACGTATTTCGTCCAGCGGTTCATGCGATCATCTCCGGGCGTAGTCGGTAGTCGGCAGTCGGCAGTCAGCAGTCGGCGGAAAGGAGGAGCATGCTGCTGTCTGATCCCTGCTGTCGTCACTGCCTACTATCTACTATTTACTGGCTACTGACTACTGCCGACTGCTGACT
>JBPCPB010000223.1:0-4927 GCA_050999735.1 Thermomicrobiales bacterium
CGGACGCCGTGGCGCGGGGCATGTTGATGCGGAGCGGCGCGAATTTCCTGCGCCAACTCTTCGCGGCCTATGACACGCGCGCGACGTTCTATGTCAATGGCTACAACTTTCTCACCGGCAACACCGCGCGCCGTCAGTTCGTCGGCAACCCGACCTATACACGGTACACCGCGATCACAGCGGGCTTCGCCTCCGATTATTGGGCGACGCATCCGTGGTACGGCGATGACCCGTATGGGACGGAGCAGACGAACCCGGCATGGTATTTCGGCTCCCTGACCAAGCAGTTGGCCGCGGATGGGCACGACATCGAGTCGCACACCTTCGGGCACCTCTTCCTGCATGCGGGAATTACGGCACAGCAGTTGGATGATGACCTCACCGCGTGGGACGCCGTCGCGAAGGAGAACGGCTTCGCGCCCGCGCACTCCTTCGCCTTTCCGTGGGCCGCCTCGAACAGCCTGACGGCGGAGTATTATGCCGTGCTCGCGAAGCACGGTATTACCAATGTCACGCGGTATTATGACCTGAAGCCGGGGACGTACGACCTGCAATCGGTGCCCGTCTATCCCCAGATTCGCGTCGTACCCGATCAGGAACTGATTGACCGGGCGGGTGACGAAGCAGCGGCGGATCGCGGCATTGACATGGCGCTCGCGACGGGCGGCGTCTTCTCCCTCTGGGCGCATCCGCAGGATATTGCCAGCCCGGCGGCGCAGGCGATCTGGGGGCGCGTCGTCGCGTACGCGGCGGATCGGCGGTCGCTCGGGCTCTGGGTCGCGCCAGTGACGACGATCACGAACTTCGCGGATGCGCGCGCGGCGCTCCGCGTGTCGAGCGTGCGGGTTGGCGCGACGACCGTGTTGACCGTGCGGGACGACGGACAGGCGGGCGTGAACGACGCGACCTTGACGCTGCCCGGCATGCCGAAACAAGTCGCCTGGACGGGTGGATCGGGCGCGCGGGACATCAACGGCGCGCAGATCCGTGTCGGCAACATTCTCCCCGGCGAGACGATCACGATTGAAGCGCGCTACTCGTGAGTGGGGTGGCAATGCGTCCACGTCTGCCAACGCTGCCGCATGCGCGCGCGATCTGGATGGCATGGTGGCGACAATGGCGCGGTGTCGCGCGACAGTGCGGTATCGCGGTTGCCGTCGCGATTGTGGCGTATCTCGCCTGTTTCCCGATCACGCGGCCCGTGACGTTGGGTGTCGGGCAATTTCCCGACCGCCTCGTGATTGCCGGGTTCAATGGCGATGAACGTGATACGGGCGTCACGTATCGCTGGACCCGCACGGCTGCGACCATCGCGATCCCCGGTTATGGTGGGGTGCGCGCGGCGCACATTGAAGTTGTCGCGCGCGATGGGCGCGGCGCGGGCACGGAGTCGCCGTTCACAGTGGACCTCGGTGACGATCCGGCGACCGTCGGCGCATTCGCGCAATTCCATCCGGTCCTCGCGGACCTCACTGCGTCCGGCGCGGCGGCGGACCTCATCGTGCGGCTCCGGGCGGAGCGGTATCTCCCGAACAATGGCGATCCGCGCGTCCTCGGTGTGCAGGTGAATCAGGTGCGTGTCGAACCGATTCGCACCTCGTGGTGGGCGGGCGTGGTGGGCGGCTGGCCGTGGGCCGTGCGGCTCGCGCTCTTTGCTCTCGCGATTACTCTCGTCGTCCCGATGCCGTGGAGTGGCGCGCTGGGTGGTGGGTGTGCGGCAGTCGTCGCGCTCGCCGCCGTGCTCGTACCGGAGAGCCGGTTCATTCTGCTGCCGCTCCTACTGCCGGGCGCGGTGGCGGTCGCCGCGCTCAGTGCGGCGTGGCGATGGCGTGCGACCGGCTCGCTGCTTGGCGCGGCGTGGAATGTCCTCGACCGGCGGACGGTCGCGCGGGCGGTTGTCGGCATACTCGTCGTCGCCTATGTCGTCTTCACCGTCGCGGTCATTCGGCACGTTGACTTCATCGGCCACGCCGATTACGCCGATAACGCCGTCCGGGCACGAAATATCGTGCAGGGGCATGGCGATGTGATTGATTACGTCCCGCAATTCTATCAGCGATTCCCCGCGATCGTCCATCCCGCCGAAACCTGGCCACCCTTGCAGGTCTGGATGATCGCGGCCTTCTTTCGCGTCCTCGGCATCTCGACGGTCGTCGCCAAACTACCGAATGTCGTTGTGATGGCGCTTCTGCTCGCCGTCGTCGCAGCGGTCGGGGCATGGCGGTGGAGTCGACGCGTCGGCGTGCTTGCGGCGCTCCTGCTCGCCGCGACGCCGCTCTTCTTCGAAGATACGCTCTACCCGGTCAACGATCTCGTGTTCACGCTGCTGTTCGCCCTCTTCGTCGTCGCGCTCTATCGGACGTGGTGCGAGCCGCGCATCGCGCCAATGCGGCCCGAAATGAACCGGTGGCGCGCGTGGCTCCCCGATCTCTGCGTCGGCGCGATCGCCGGGCTTCTTCTGCTCGCGAAGCCGAGCGGCGCGGTGCTGATCGCGGGGGCGGTGGTGACGGCGTTGCTCGTAGTGCGCCACGCCGGAATGCCGCTGCCGTGGCGTGGTGTGAGCATCGCGGCCGTAACCGCACTTGTCGTCTATGCGCCGTGGGCGATCCGCAATCTCGCCACCTTCGGGTCGCCATTCCACACGACGGAATCGTTGGATGCCTGGGTGCTGAAATACGATCCGAAGCAGCCGGTCGAGGGGATTTATGGCGTCTTCTGGGGCCGCGCGCTACCGCATCCGCGTCTGCTCGTCGGGTACGGCTACGATCACTTTCTCGCCGTGCAGGGGCAGCAGTTTAGTCATCTCTGGACAGACCTCACGAGTGGCGCGCTGCTTCCCCGCATCCTCATTCCATTCGTGCTGCTTGGACTGATTGTCGGAGCGTCGCGGCGTTCGGGCTTTGGGCTGATCCTCGCGGGCGCGTTCGTGCCCTATTCGCTCTTTGTGCTCCTCTATTGGCATGAGGAGAGCCGGTACTTTCTCATGCTCGTGCCGTGGCTGCTGCTCTTCGCCGCCGCCGGGATCGAATGGACGTATGACGCGCTCGTGACGTGGTTCGCGGGGATGTGGCAGCGCGCGCTCGTGCCGATCCTCGCCGCGCTCCTGCTGCTCGCGGTGGCAATTCCGGCGGGCCGTGACATCGCGGTGCGCGCGCAAACGCAGACAGGCGGCAACGAGATGGTCGCGGTCTCGGACTGGCTGACGGCGAACACGCCGCCGGACGCCGTCATCATGACCCGCTATCCGTGGGAAGTCTCGTGGCATAGCGGGCGGCGCACGGTGATGCTCCCGCTCGGTAGCCTCGATGATGTCAACGCGGTGATGCGGCAATACCATGTGACGTATCTGGAACTGGATCATCTCAACGACGCGAGTACGCTGCGCGAAAACCTGCGACCCCTCTATTCGTTCAAGCCAATGCCGGGAATTACGCCGCTCTACGATCCGCACAATGATGCCTACCTCATTTTCGCGACCGCGCCGCCGGGATGAGCGGGAGCAGCATGCCGGAGAAACCGCTCCGCGTCGTCATGCTCACCTCGTCGTACCCGCTCTTCGCGGGCGACATGACCGCGCCGTTCATCGAGGAGATCGCCACCGGCATCGCGGCACGCGGGCATGAGGTCCACGTCGTCTTGCCGAATCACCCGCGCCTCAACCAACCGGAGACAGCGCGCGGCGTGCATCTGCATCCGTTCGCGGTTGCCCCGCTCCGCGCGTGGGGCGCGGCGTGGGGCTACGCAGGCTCGCTCGCGGGTGATGTCGCGCTGACGAAGGGCGCGGTCGCGCTCGCACCGCTCGCTCTCGCCGGCGCGATTCAGGCGCTCTCTCGTGTCGCGCGGAAGGTGCGAGCGGACATTCTCCATGCACACTGGGTCATCCCGAACGGGCCGCCCGCCGCGCTCGTCGCGAGGCAGACGCGGACGCCGCTCGTCATCAGCCTGCACGGATCAGATCTCTTTGTCGCCGAGCAGGTGCGGCCCGCAGGATTCGCGGCTCGGAGGGCGTTCAGTGCGGCGGACGCCGTGACGGCCTGCTCCGGCGATCTCGCCGACCGCGCGGCCCGATTGGGCGCAAATGCCGCGCGCACGTCTGTCGTGCCATACGGCGTCAATGCTAATCAATTTACGCCCGTGAGCGACGAGACGCGCGCCACCGTCCGCGCATGGTATGGTCTGCCACCGGAGGCGCCGCTCTTGCTCTGTGCCGGGCGACTCGTCTATAAGAAGGGGTTCGCGGTGGCGGTGGACGCCTTCGCGCGGATCGCCGGGGCACAGCCCGCCGCGCGGTTGGTGATCGCCGGTGACGGGCCGCTCGAACGTGACTTGCGGGCGCAGGCGGCGCGGCTGGGCATCGGCGATCGCGTGATCTTCGCGGGCCGTGTAGACCGAATGCGGCATCCGCTGCTTGTTGGGGCGTGCGACTTGTATCTGCTGCCGTCGGTCCACGATCATCGCGGCAATGTGGACGGATTGCCGAATGCGCTCCTCGATGCGTTGGCGGCGGGGTGCGCGGTGATTGCCTCCGATGTGGCCGGCGTTGGTCTGGCCGTCCGCGATGGCGAGACGGGCGTGCTGGTGGCGGAGCAGCGGGCGGACGCGCTGGCGGCGGCGATCGCCGCGCTGTTGAACGACCCGGCCCAGCGGGCGCGTCTCGGCGCGGCGGCACGCGCGGACGTGACGACCCGCCTGACGTGGGCGCGGACCGCTGCGGCGTTTGAGCAGGTCTATTACGCGGCGCGCATGACGCATTTTCCTGGTGGTGGCGGGCTTTAGCTTGCCCTTCCTTGCTGTGGCAGGCTAAGAGCCAGTTTCAAAACGGAGGGAACGTGAACCACCAAGACACAGAGGAACACCAAGGACACCAAGAGACAAGACCGATGAGACCCCCTTGGCGTCCTTGGTGTTCCTGGTGCCTTGGTGGTTA
>JBPCPB010000497.1:0-16897 GCA_050999735.1 Thermomicrobiales bacterium
TGGATCGCCTCGAGGGCGACGCCGCCGGTCATCGCTCCGTCGCCGATGACCGCTACGACCTTGCCTGAGTCGGTCACTCCCCCCCCCCCCCTCCCCCCCCCCCTCCCCCCCCCCCCCCCCCCCCCCCCCCCCCCTCCCCCCCCCCCACTGCCTCCGGTGCCGACGCCACACGCCGCTTGCGTGCCGGTCGCAGGATGTTTGCCAAAAGCGCAATGAGGCCGCGCGCGCCAATGCCGGCGTAAATGAGCAGATTGAGCGGGAGCGCGGTCTGCCGGGCGTAGTGCAGCTGGTGGAAGCGCCACATCGCGCCGTAAAAGGCGAGTGTCGCGCGGATGCTCCGCTGGCGGCTCGATGCTCCCTTGTAATGGAGAATTCGCACGCGCGGTTCATACCGGACGCGCCACCCCTGCGCTTTGATCCGGTAGCACCAGTCGAGGTCCTCTCCGTACATAAAGAACTGTTCATCCATCAGCCCGGCGGCGTCAATCGCTGCCAGCCGGACCAGCAGGCAGGCGCCCATGCCGCTGTCCATCTCAATCGCCGCGTCGGGGTCGTGATACGTCAGGTTGTATTGCGCGAAGCGGGGGCTGTACGGGTAGCGCGTCGCCATGCCCGTCAGTTTCCAGAAGGCATTGGCTGGCGTCGGGAACGAACGGCGGCAGGCGAGATCGAGTGAGCCGTCCCGCAGCATGATCCGCGGCCCGATGACGCCCGCCTCCGCGTGTGCCGCCAGCGCACCCAGGAGTCCCGTTAGCGCGTCCGGCGGCATTACCGTATCCGCGTTGAGGAGGAGCACCGCGATGCGCGTTCGATCCACATCCGCCGGGACAGCCGCGACAATCTCGCGTAGCGCCAGGTTATTAAGCGCCGCATATCCCCGGTTCTCCGCTGCGACTCGGAGCCGCACCGTGAGGAAATCGCGACGCACCAGTGCCGCCGTCCCATCCGTCGAACCGGCATCCGCGATGTAGACGGTCGTCGGGATGCCCGGATGCGCCGCCGCCACCGACCGCAAGCAATCCGGCAAAAGCGCGGCGTTATTGTAGGAGGAGACAACAATATACAACTCGTCCATCGTCGTATTCACGGTGCGGAGAATAGCAGATTCGCTGTTACGGTGCGCCCCTATCTATGGCCGATGCGAGTGGAATGCTCATCAGTTGCCGATGTTGCGGCGGTACTGTCAATGTACTCGGTACTCGCGTCGGACCCGGTGATACCTTCCGTGATGGCGGTCGCGTATCACGGCGACCATTTCGAGAGAGCGCCCACACGGGGCGCTCGGACCGAAATCGTTAATCGGGCAATGTGGCGACGGCCGGGATGCCGGTCGCGGCGATGGCGCGGTTGAGGATATTGCCTTCCTCAGCGAGCGCATTTTTAAGGCGCATCATTTGCTCGTCCAGTCGTTCAGAGAGGTCGGTGAAGACTTCCGCTGATTGCCGCGTCGGGACGTAATCGGCGCTATCCACGGCGTCGAAGAGCGCATTGAACTTCTCCTGCAAGCCAATCGGGAAGAGGAGCGGACTCTTGGAGCGGACATCAATCAGCGCGCCTTCGATGGAGGCGAGTTCGTCCTTCAACTCCTTCGCCGCCGCGCGGACGGCACCTGCCTTCTGGTCGCTCCCGTCGTCCTTGAATCGTTCCTCCCAGTTCTCGACCTGCCCCCGCACGATGCGAATGCGCGTCACGGCGCGATGCGTCTCCGCGAGGCGGTCACGCATACTGAGCAACATATCCCTTTGAGCGATGAGTTCCTGCTCATTCGCCGTGATGCGCGGGTCGCGGACGATCTCCACTGGCTGCGTCAGGGCCTGATCGCCGATCTTCAATTCGACTGTATACGTGCCGGGAACAACCATCGGGCCGAAGGAGCGTTCCCAGAGATTGAGATCGGGTGCGACGATATTCGGCACGCCGGTATAGCGCATATCCCAGATGAGGCGGTTAACGCCCGCGCTGGCTGGGGCGCGCTCCTCCGCGGCCTTCTCATCCGCCGTGCTCGTGTAGGTGCGAATCGTGTTGCCTGATTTGTCGCGCACGGTCACTGTGATTGCCTCGGACGGCTGCTCCGCGAGGTAATACTGGATGATGACGCCATCGGGCGGGTTTGCTCCGGCGTTGACGTACTCCTTGCGTGCTGTGCCATCCGGCCGCTTCGTGGTGACGTACGAGACGACGCTCGTCGCCGCGTGGCCGTGATTGACCATCCCCGCGATTGGCTCGCCGCCAAACCCCTGGTGGATGCGCACGCGCACGGTTGGGCGCGGTGCGAAGAGATGTACGTCATCGCCCTGTGCGCCCGCCGCGATCTGCCGGAAGGGTGTCACATCGTCCAGAATCCAGAAGGCGCGGCCATGCGTCGCGACGACCATGTCCGTCCCCTTGATAATCAGATCGTGAATCGGCACGATGGGCATGCTGCCCAAAGGGCTCCCGCCGCCGACGCGCTGCCAGTTGCTGCCATTATCGAAGGAGACATAAATGCCCGTTTCCGTGCCCGCGTACAAGAGGCCGCGCTGCTCCGGGTCCGCGCGGATGACGCGCGTGAAGTCGCCATCGGGGATGCCGTTCGTGATCTTCGTCCACGTCTTGCCAGCGTCGGTGGTCTTGTAGAGATACGGCTTCGTGTCGTCGCTCTTGTAGCGCGTCGCGGCGACATAAGCGGCGTTCGGGTCGTGCGGCGACGGCTCGATGATCGAGATCAGCGCCCATTCGGGGAGATCGGGCGGCGTAATATTCGTCCAAGTCTTGCCGTTATCGTCGGAGCGATGGACGAGACCATCGTCCGAGCCAGCCCAGAAGACACCCGCTTTCTGTGGCGATTCGACGAGCGCGAAGACGGTGCAATAGACCTCCGCACCCGTGTTGTCCCGCGTGATCGGGCCACCGGAGGATTGGAGGCGCGAGGGATCGTTGCGCGTCAGGTCGGGGCTGATCGGTTCCCACGTCGTGCCGAGATCGGTGGAGCGGAAGACGCGGTTGCCCGCGACGTAGAGCGTACTGGGATCGTGGCGCGAGAAGAAGATCGGGAAGGTCCACTGGAAGCGATACTTCAAATCTACCGCGCCGAGCGCCCAGCCGTACAGTTCCGGCCAGACGGTGATGTTGCGCCGCTGTCCGGTACGGTGGTTGTAGAGGTGCATCCGGTCGTTGAAGGCGCGCGGGCCAACCGGGCCGGAGGCGACGACTAAATCCGGGTCGTCGTGCTTGACGCCGATGTAGCCGCTCTCGCCACCGCCCGGCTCGAACCAATCGCGCTCGTGGATCGCGCCCTCGACGGACATGCTCGGCACGGAGATCGCCGTGTTGTCCTGCTGCGAGCCGTAGACACGATACGGAAAGCGGTCGTCCGTCGTCGCGTGGTAGAGCTGTGCGGTCGGCTGATTGTAGAGCGTGGACCACGACGCGCCGCCGGTGTAGGTAACGCACGCGCCGCCGTCGTCCCCCTTAATCATGATCCGGGTATCGTGCGGGTTGATCCAGAGGGCGTGCTCGTCGCCGTGCTGCGACGGGTACTGCATGAAATTTCGCCCGCCGTCGGTGGATTTCCAGACGGCGTAATCGAGGCCCCAAACGGTATCCGAGTCTTGTGGGTCGGCGATCAGGTGGCAGTAGTACCAGGCGCGGGTGCGGAGGAAGGGCGCGTCGTTGACGCGCTCCCACTGCTCGCCGCCGTCATCGGTACGGAAGAGGCCGCCCTCCTCCGCCTCGACAATTGCCCAGACGCGGTCACCCGTCGCGGCGCAGGCGATCCCGATCTTGCCGAGCACGCCGCCCGGCAGGCCGGGCTTGCGCGTCAGTTCCGTCCAGGTGTCGCCGCCGTCCGTCGTCTTCCAGAGGCCGCTCTCCGGTCCACCGCTGATCAGTTGGTGCGGATAGCGCTGCGCCTGCCAGATCGCGACGTAGAGGATGCGCGGATTATTTGGGTCCATCGCGATGTCGTGCGATCCGGCACGGTCGCTCGTGTGCAGGACCAGTTCCCACGTCTCGCCACCATCTTTGGAGCGGTAGACGCCGCGCTCCGGGTTTGGCCCCCACGCATGGCCGAACGCCGCGACGTAGACGAGATCCGGGTTCTTCGGATGGATGCGAATCTTACCGATGTGGCGCGTCGCTGCCAGCCCCATATTCCGCCATGTCTTGCCACCATCGGTGGATTTGTAAACGCCGTCGCCGTGCGAGACATTACCCCGAATCGTCGCTTCGCCCGTACCGGCGTAGACGATATTCGGATCGGACTCGGAGACGGCAATCGCGCCGACTGCCGCTGTGTCGAAGAAGCCATCCGAAACATTGCGCCACGTCGTGCCACCGTCGTTCGTCTTCCAGACGCCGCCCGCGCATGCACCATGATAGAAGGTCATCGGGTCCGAGACATCCCCCGCCACCGCGACACATCGCCCGCCCCGATGCGGCCCGATGCACCGCCATTCGAGTGATGCTAACAGACTATCTCGTACGCCCTTTGCAGAAGATTGCCTTACTACACTCATGGGAACCCCTCTCTTCTGATCTACATTGATCCCTGTAAAGACTTCTAGCCCTTGTATCAGACCCCGTCAATACCAGTGGCGGCTTGATTGACTTCGCGTTCAAGGCCACACTAGAATGACGCAGCCATTACGGTATTTGCATATGGTTGCATCGTATAACGGTAGTACCACACTGAACCGTGGTCAGGCAGCACGGGTCACCTCCCGGAACCAGTGCGGCGGTCGCCCCCGCCGTTTGACGACCGGTAAGGGGACGGGGAAGGTGAGCAGCTCATGCATCGTCCAGCGACGATCGGTCAATCCTGCCGCCTGCGCCGGGGTGCGTCCGTCTAGGCTGCGGTGTGGGGCGACGAAGTTGTAGACCGTCCCCACCAGCCAGACCCCGCCTTCCAGCGTCGCCACGTGCCGCACCGTCGCCCGGCCGCGCCGCACCAGTGGAACAAGGCGCGCCCGAAACGTCGCATTGAGCCGTTCGATGGAGGCCGTGTTGACCACCGCCGTCGCCTTCCCCTGGCTGGCGGTCAAGGCCGTCGCCACCGCCGTCGCGCTCCCCCGCACGATCCGTCGCTCCACGGCGCGCACCCGCCGCTGGCTGTACCGTTTGATCGCCTGGGCGATCAGCACGCCCGGCGGCAGGATCAGCCGGGGACGCCCGCGACCACCGGTGCGGACGGGCTGGCGGAAGCAGCGCAGCGCCTGACGCGGATAACTGCTCAGGCCATCGGTGCAGAGCAGGACAGCGGCGAGCGGGCCGGACGCTCGCGCCCGCAGCAGGGTGGCGCGGATCAACCCGCGATCCCGCGTCGCGCCGACGACTCCGCCCAGCCAGAGGCGACTCGGGACACTGATCGCCATCGCTAGCCAGACGATGCCGCCGACGATCCGCACGCGCAGTTCGTCCGCCTGCACCTGCCCCAACGCCACCCGCCCCGCCTGCACCAGATGCGTATGCACCCGCTCGCTCTGCCGTCCCGCCCGCCGCTGCCAGTCAGCGACCGTCCGCTCATCGAGCGCGAAGGCGGCGACGATCGCCCGCACCGGACAGCCGTAGGCGAGCAAGGTGACGACGATGACGACGAGCGCGTGCGGATGGTGAATGCGAGAGAGCGCCGTCCCCGCCGTCGCGCTGAAGGTCGCGCCGCACCGTTTGCACCGATAGCGCTGCTCGCGCTGGCTGTGGATCACGATGTGACCCTCGCCGACACGGCCATAGACCCAACAGCGGGGGTTGTGGCACACTTGCTCCTGCGGGTTCATGCGACTCCTCCTGCTGACGTTAAGCACCAGCAAGATGCCGCAGGACCCGTTTCTTTTCAACTCCCGACCCATCCACGGTTCACTGGCGTGCTACCCGTATAACGTGACAGGGAGAATATGCATGAAATCGAACGCCAAAATATATGGGGCATTTCTTCTTGTGATCGTCCTCTTTAATGCACTCATTTTCGCACTCGTACAGGTTTTTGGCTTCTATGCGTTCCTCGGATATATCTTCCTGACTCCGCTCTACATGGTAGTAATGGCGAAACGGAATCAGCGAAAAAAGGAAGAGGTGAAGCAGGCGCTCGCGGAGTGGCACTTAGCCTATGTCATCCTTGCCGAAGATGGATTGGGAAATCGCCACTACGGTTATCTGACAACGAATAACACGAACCGAATACCGAACGCTCACGACCGCGTCATCATTGGCCCCGTAATCGTCGGAAATGACGCCGAATGGTACACGACTGATGAGGCAGCCCTTTTCGGGATGATTAGCAAGTACCGTATTGATCCATATGACGCGCGAACATGGAATGAAATTTGGCCAAGATACGGCGAACGTGCGCCCGTGTATCTCCCATGAGAGCAGGAAGTGCTACGCTAATGCTCAACTCAATCTGTGTGAGAACGGAGCAGACGGTCTCCGGTCGCCAAGTGCACGAGATCCATGCCCTGCGCGATATGAATAATAGATTCGCCGGAAGGCGTTGATCGAAGCAATCGCCAGCCTTTCACGGCGCTCTCGCCATGCTCGCGGCAGGTCGCCGCAACCACATGGAGGGCATCATTCATGTCGCTATACGTATCAATGAGGAATGCTGCTTCCTCATCCCACAATTCAAAGACCATCGCAAACCGTCCTCTCACAAACGAAAGCGACAACAACTCGATGCGTTCCTCGACCTTCGCATCGTCAATCGCGAAGCCAAGGCCGGGCGCGGTCGGGAGGGCGATGATGCCGTGTTCGGGCTGCATCGTCTCGGTGTGGAAATATTGCTTGCCCGGCTGATAGCGCAGCAGGTATTCCGCCATCGGGAAGGTTGCCGGGGATTGAGAGGCGATGACGTGGACGGCGGCATGGATCGAATGGCCGTGTGGCACAACCTGCCGCCCAAATGCCGAGGCGAGCGTGCCGATCTTGACCAGCTCGCTGATGCCGCCGCACCAGTCGGGGTCGGCTTGGATAACATCTACCGCCTCGGCTTGCAAAAGACCGAGAAAGCCCCAGCGGGTATATTCATGCTCGCCCGTCGCGATCGGGATGGTCGTCGCGCGGCGGATCATCGCGAAGTCGCCCACGCGGTCCGGCGGTACGGGTTCCTCCATCCAGCGCGGGCGGTAGTCGGCGATCCGTTCGAGCATGCGGATCGTATAGGTCGCGTCCCAGCCCATGAAGGCATCGAGCATGATCTCAATGTTCGGTCCAACCGCCTCGCGCACCGCGCGCACCATCGCGACGTTGCGCTCCATGCCGGGCAGTCCGTCGCCCGGTCCATAGCGGAAGAACCACTTTTGCGCCGTGTACCCCGCCGCGACCATCGCCTGCGCCTGCTCGCGGATCAGGCCGGGGTCGTGCGAGTGGCCGAGCATCGAGGCGTAGCAGAGAACGTGCTCGCGCGTCGGGCCGCCGAGCAGGCGATAGACGGGTCGGCCGAGCAGTTTGCCGCGCAGATCCCAAAGCGCGTTATCCAGCGCGCTGATCGCCAGCATCTGATTGCCTTTGCGCGCGTGCCGATCCTGCCGGTAAAGGATGTCCCAGAGGTATTCGCCCGCCAGCGGATCGCGCCCGATCAGGTGGGGCGCGAGTTTGGCGCGGATGATCGCGGCACTCTCCGCGAAGATCGGCCCGAAGAGGCCCCGCGCGCCCTCATCCGTCTCGATCTCGACGTAGATCGCCTCAATCCGGTCGCTCGCTTTGACTGGCCCGCGGGCGGCGAACTCGGGGTAAATATCGAGCATTTGCGCCTGGCGTTCTTCGGGAGAAAGCGTGCCTTCGTCATGCCCGGAGACCTGAAAACAGCGCACTGCACGGATCGCCATCTGTTCATCCTTTCCTTCTTTACAAACCCTCAATCGCTGATTGCGGCATTCTATCGCGGATTAGGTCGCCGTTCGTCAGGCAATCTGCGCGACATCTGGACGCACTCGCGTCTTCCCCCTATGATCCTCGCTGCTGACGTAGTCCGCGAAGGCATGCCCGGTTCGGGGGAATGAGCGATGAACGAAAAGCGAGCGACACGCTCCACGTATTCGGAAGGGTTGGGGCAGTGAGCACACGATTGATGGCTCCGCGCATGCACGCACCCCGCGTCGGGATCGCGACATTCTTCATTTTACCGATCCTTCTGGCGGCTTGCGGTGGATCGAGCACGGCGAGTACGCCGACCGCTGCCAAGCCGACGACCGCGCCGGCAGCCGCCACCACGAGCGCCGCTAGCCCGATCGCGGCGAATACGGTGGCTCCGACGACCGCCAGCGCACCGAGCGCGACGACCGCAGCCGGTTCCGTCGCTCCCGCCGCGACCGCTCCCGCTGCTTCGAGTGTTGCGGGCGCGATGACGGCTTCCACGACAACGACGGCCAGCACGGGAGCCGATCCGCGCGGCGCGGCGCCCGCCAAGCGGGGTGGTGGCGGCACGTTGCACCTGCTTTTCTGGCAGGCGCCGACCGTCCTCAATGTTCACCAGGCGTCGTCGGGCAACGGCAAGGATCAGCAGGCGGCGCGCATCGCCACAGAGCCGCTCGCCGTTACCTCCGCGAACGCGCTGACGCCCGATGTGCCCGTGCTCGTCAAAGAGATTCCCTCCACACAGAATGGCGAACTGGCGGCGGACGGCACGAGCGTGACATGGAAACTGAAGGACGGCGTTAAATGGTCCGACGGCACGCCGTTCTCCTCTGCCGATGTCAAGGCGACGTATGACTACGTCAGCAATCCCGCGAGCGCCTCGGCGGACATCACTTCCTACTCCTCTATCGCCACCGTCGAGACGCCGGACGCGACGACGGTGAAGATCACCTTCAAGCAGCCGACCGCCCTCTGGTGGCTGCCCTTCACGAACTACACCGGCGTCGTCCTACAAAAGGCGCAACTGGCCACATGCACGTCGCCACAGAACTGCCCGGCCAACGCGAATCCGATTGGCACCGGACCATACAAGGTGAAGTCCTTCACGCCGGGCGACAATGTGCAGTTCGTGATGAACGAGAATTACCGCGACGCGAACGCCCCGTACTACGACGCGATAGATTACAAGGGCGGCGGCGACGCGGGCACGGCGGCGAAGGCGATCATCGCGGGCGACGCGGACTATGCGTGGAACCTCCAGGTCGCGCCGGATATTCTCAAGCAAGTGACGAGCGCTGGGAAGCAGTTGAATATCACGACCGGCAATGGTGTCGAGCGGCTGTCCGTCAACTTCACTGATCCGAACAAAGATGTGAATGGAGAGAAATCCTCGTTGCAGGCGCCGCATCCCTTCCAGTCCGATCCGAGGGTGCGCGAGGCGTATTCGTGGCTGATTGACCGGGATAACATCGCCAGGAACCTCTACGGCGAGGCCGCTGTGCCGACCTGCAACGTCCTGCCGAGCGTTCCGCCGCAGACCGTCTCCAAGAACACCGTGTGTGGCTTCGACATCGCGAAGGCAAACCAACTGCTCGACGACGCGGGTTGGAAGGAGGGGGCGGACGGTATCCGCGCCAAAAACGGCGTGCGGATGCACGTCGTGATTACCACGACGATCAACAGCGTGCGCGAAAAAGAAGAGCAGGTGATGAAGCTCGCCTTCCAGCAGGCCGGAATCGAGATGGAGCTCAAAAACGTGGACGCGGGCGTCTTCTTCGGCAAGGCGGATAATCCCGATGCCTTCACGCGCTTCCAGCGGGACCTGCAAATCTTCAGCGGCTCGCCCGGCTACCCGGACTCACAAGCCTATTTCGACGGCTGGACGACGGCGCAGATCGCCCAGAAAGCGAATGGCTGGGGCGGCGCGAATGTCGAGCGCTTCTCGGACCCGCAGTTCGACGCGCTCGTGGCGCAACTGAAAAAGGAACTCAACCAGGACAAGCGCAACGCGCTCCTGATCCAGTGCAACGACTACATCGTCAGCCACGACGTGAATATCCCGATCGTTGATCGCGCCGCCGTCAGTGGCCGCCGCGCCGACCTTCTGAGCACCAACCCCTCGCCGTGGGACGCGACGACCTGGAACATCGCCTACTGGCAGATCAAAAAGTAGCGAGTAGCGAGTAACGAGTGGGCGACGTTCCTCACTCGTTACTCATTGCTGTTCTGGCTCGTGCCGCGTGGTTCCGCTGATTTTGTCGAAGTCGGTGTCGTAGCTAAAGAGCGTCCGGTCATCCCGCTGCTCCATCAGTGCGACATGGTAACAGTCAATGAAATCAATCGGGAAATGCGTGTACAGGTCGAAGACACGCGGGTACAGCCGCTTGTGCGTCAGTTTGATGCCGGACAAGCCGAGGAGTGGCAGGAGCACATCGCGGATCGCCTCGCGCGGGAGATTGTACGTGCGCTTGCTTTCGAGGACAAAAACGACCTCCGCGATTGCCAACTCCGAGGTCCATACGGTCGTATCACCTCGCTCAATCGCCTGGATGAGGGCGAAACAGGCGGCGGACTTGTGCGGATCGTCATTGAGAATGTGGCGCAGCAGGATATTCGTATCGAGAAACGGCGCGCTCATTCGCCAGTCGCCGACTTCGCGTTCCGCGTCTCGTGCTCGACGATTTCTTCTTTGAATGCTTCCCGCAGTTCGCGGAAATCTTCGGGCCGCTTGCGCGGAGAGAGCGCCCCGAATGTCAATTCCGCTACTGAGCGAACCGGGTGCAAATGCACTTCCTGCATTCCGGGATCGGGCAGCGAGATCGCCACTTTGTCTCCTTCTTTCAGCCCCAATGCCCGCCTGATTTCCGCCGGGATGGTGATCTGTCCTTTCCGTGTCATCACCGTCAAACGTTCCTCCATTGTCTCTCTCCTTTGCGTTGTACCTCATGATAGTATGCATTACGATAATCCTCATAGTACTACGATTTGGCAGAAGATTCACGAATGGGGGCGATGGATGACACGTCAGGCGCTTGTCGAGGCGGCGCGGGGAGACCGTCCGCTCGATCTGGTCATTCGCGGTGGGCAGATGGTCAATGTCTATACCGGCGAAGTGGCACGGGCGGACATCGGCATCTATGGGGAGCGGATCGCCGTTGTGGATTTCGGCGGCGCGTTCGGGCTAACGGCGCGGGAGGAATTGGATGCGCGAGGTCTGATCGCCGTACCCGGTTTCGTGGACACGCACGTCCATATCGAGTCCACGATGGTCACGCCGCCGAACTTCGCGCGCGGTGTCCTTCCCTTCGGCACGACGACCGTCGTTATTGATCCGCACGAGATCGGCAACGTCACGGGGCGCGCGGGCGTCGAATACATGCTGCGTGCCAGCGAGGGATTGCCGTTGCGCGTCTTCGTCACCGTGCCATCCTCCGTCCCGGCGGTGCCGCGCATCGAGACGGCGGGCGCGGCATTCGATGCCGGAGACGTGGCGGAAATGCTCGCGTGGCCGCGCGTTGTCGGTGTGGCGGAACTGATGGACTATCCCGGCATCGTGCGGCAGGAGGCGCGGACGGCGGCGATTGCCGAGGCGGGCCTGGCGGCGGGGAAGAACCTCGAAGGGCATGCGCCGCTGCTCACCGGGCGGGAACTGATGGCCTATCTTGCTGCCGGAGTAGATTCGGAGCACGAGTCGCGCACGGCGGCAGAGATGGTCGAGAAAATGCGCCTCGGTATGTGGGTCTACGGGCGCGAAAACACCTTCCGCCACACTGCCGTGTACCTCGCCGAGGCCGTGAAGGAGGTTCCGCAGCCGTGGAATGTTGCCCTCTGCACCGATGATATTGACCCCGCCGATCTGCTCCTGCACGGGCACATAGATCGCGGTATGCGCGTCCTGCTCGACGCGGGCGTGGACCCGGCGATGGTCGTGCGCTTCGCGACGTTGAACGGCGTGGTGCGCTATGGTCTCAACGATCTCGGCGCGATCGCGCCGGGGAAACTGGCGGACATCGTGCTGGTGGAATCGTTCGCGGATTTCCGGGCGAAGATTGTCCTTGCGGGTGGGCACGTCGTCGCGCGCGATGGGCAGATGGTGACGGCGTTCGCTGATCCGGCGCCGCCACCGCTCGACAATACGGTGCGCATCCAGCCGGTCTCCGCCGATACCTTCCACTTGCGCATACCCGGCGTGAATGGTGACGTGGCGCTCAAGTGCATTGACATTGACCCCGTCCGCACGACGCGGCTCGGCGACCTCACGCTCCCATTCGCCGCCCGCGAATGCGTCTACCCATTGCCCGATGATGTCACGCTCCTCAGCGTCGTGCCGCGCCACGGCCAGACGCACCCGCCGACCCTTGCCCTCCTGCGTGGCCTGCCGCTACGCGATGGCGCGCTGGCGACGACGGTCGCGCACGACAGCCACAACCTGATCGTCGCGGGCCGCAATCCGGCGGATATGGCCGCTGCCGTGCAAGAAGTCGCCCGGCTCGGCGGTGGTGTCGCCCTCGCGGTCGCGGGGAAGAGCGCCGCCACGGTGCGTTTGCCGGTCGCGGGGCTGATGTCCGATCTGCCCGTGGAGGAGATTGCGGCGGAAGTCCGCGCCTTCAACGAGCGGGCGCGTGTACTCGGTCTCGGTGGGGCATCGCCGGTGCTGGCCATCTCCAGCCTCGCGCTGCCCGTCGCCCCCTTCGTCCGCATCACCGATCGCGGCGTCGTGGACACGCTGACGCAGGAGTTTATTGATGTGGGTGTTGGCTGACAAGCGATCAATGCTCGGACGCGTCTCAAAGCCGGTAGATTGCTGAGAGATATTGATGCCGGTAGCCGGGTGCCCTTTGGGCAGATTTCCAGCCTGCGTCCCGCTCACAGGCTGGAAAGCCTGCGCTACCAACAGAGCGACAGCGGACACCGACCGACCGGCTTTTAGATGCGTCCTTAATGCTCCATCGTTCTCATCGGTGAGGTAGCTCCCGCACATCTCCACGGGTACCGTCATTCCCACTCGTAGGCTGCCTCCCCATGGAGGACTTCATCGAGTCCCAGCGTCTCCGTCTCCTCCGAGACGCGCACCGGCGTGAAGGCGTTCAGCATCTTCAAGAGGCCATACGTGACCGCGAAGGCATAGAAGCCCGCGATGACCACGCCGAGAACCTGGACGCCAAGTTGGTGGAGATTGCCTTCGACTGCTCCCTCGACCCCGTTGATGGCGGCGCTGGCAAACACCCCCGTCAAGATCGTCCCCAGGCCACCGCCCACGCCATGGATCCCCCAGACATCCAGGGCATCGTCCCACTCCTTGCGGATGCGGAACTGGACCGCGCCATAGCACACGACCGCCGCGAGCAGACCGATGATCGCGGCAGCCCACGGTTGCACGAAGCCCGCCGCCGGTGTAACGGTGGCGAGGCCAGCGACAGCGCCGGTCATCGCGCCCGTCATGCTCGGTCGCCGCTCCCGCCACCAGGCGAGGAACAACCAGGCAATCAACCCCGCTGCGGCGGCGGTGTTCGTGTTGACGAAGGCGACCGCCGCGAGGCCGTTGGCCGCCAGCGCGCTGCCGCCATTGAAACCGAACCAGCCAAACCAGAGCAGGCCGGTGCCGAGTGCCACAAAGGCGATGTTATGCGGCGCGCTCTTCTCGCTCGGTGCGAACGTCCGCTTGCCGACGACGAAGACGGAGGCGAGGGCAGCCATCCCCGCGCTCAAATGCACGACGATTCCCCCGGCGAAATCTACGACCCCCATGCGGGCCAAAAAGCCGCCGCCCCAGACCCAATGCACGAACGGGATATAGACGAGCAGACTCCAGGCGACGAGGAATATCAAGTATGCCTTGAAGGGCACACGATCGGCAAATGCCCCGGTGATCAGGGCCGGGGTGATGATGGCAAACATCACCTGGAAGAGGAAGAAGCCCAGGAACGGCACGGTGGGCGCGTAGGTCGGACTTGGCGCCAGCCCGACGCCGATCAGTCCCACATGCTTGAAATCGCCGATCACCCCCCCGGTGTCCCCGCTATAGGCGAGGCTGAAGCCCACCAGCACCCAGAGGAGCGTCACAACCCCCAGCGAGATGAAGCTCTGCATCATGATCGTCAGCACATTCTTACGCCGCACCAGGCCACCGTAAAAGAAGGCCAGGCCAGGCGTCATGAGCATGACCAATGCCGCGCTCAAGAGTACCAACGCGGTATCGCCGGTATTGATCTTGTCCATCAGATCCTCCCTTGTACGCTGGACACTCGCGTCTTAAATGGTATGCACTCTTCTCATTATCGAGACGATACCATGAGATGACTTGACCTGCTACATGAGAAATGTAACCAATGGCGCCGCGTGAGCCGCCTGATACTATCGGCTATGAGACGCATCCGACGTGAGATACACCGATTGACGGAGATACCTGCGGGTGCTATCGTCGCCGTATAGTGATGGCTCCCCTATAGTTCTTACCGGGACACTATCCCCGGCACGGTGCGACGTAATGAGGAATCGCCCGCACGAGTATGCGGGCCATCGGCCGGTATCGTTTTCGGATGCGGCCGTTGGTGCGATTTCCTCCTCCATTGGTACAGTACGAGAAGGGAGTTTGAGACGGGGAAGTGATCGTGATCTGCGCAAACATCTGCGATGTCGTGATGCGTTGAACGGAGTACACCATGGTATTTGCTTCACCAGCTCATCGGTCCCATTTCGCCCCGCTCGTCGCCGGTGTGGCGCTCGTGCTTCTGCTCGCGGGGTGCGGAGGGAGTTCCGCGACGAACACCCCCGCGAGTAGCGGCGCAACGGGAAGCCCGGTTGCCAGTGGCGGGGGCGCCAGCACGAGTACGTTCAGCGCCGCGAAGGGCTGCAAGCATGTCGCCTTCCTCTCGCCTGATACCACTGCGGGCGGGCGTTGGGAGGCATACGATCACCCGCTGACCGAGGCGGCCGTGAAGGCGGCATTGCCCGGTGTCACCTTCGATGCGGTGAACGCACAGAATAGCACCGACACGCAGCTGACCCAGGCGTCCAGCGAGTTGACGAAGGGCGCATGCATCCTGATCGCTGTCGCGGTCGATAGCACCGCAGCGGCCGCGATCGTCCAGAAAGCGAAAGCCAGCAATGTGCCCGTTATCGCCTATGACCGCCTGATCCAGGACAATGACCTCGCGTACTATGCGACGTTCGATAATGTGAAGGTCGGCCAGACGCAGGCGCAGTACATCAAGGATCATCACAAAAAGGGCGACAACGTCGCAATGATCAATGGGTCGCAGACCGACAACAACGCCCTCCTCTTCGCGCAAGGCGCGCATGACATCCTCGACCCGCTCTTCAATAGTGGCGAACTGCACAAGGTCTACGAGCAGTATACGCCGATGTGGACGGCTGCCACCGCGCAAACGGAAATGGCTGCGGCGCTCACCGCGAATAACAACAACATCCAGGTCGCCTACGTCGCGAATGATGGGATGGCGGATGCGGCGGTCGCCGCGCTCAAGGCGCAGAGCCTCAATGGCAAAGTGCTCGTCACCGGGCAGGACGCGGAGCTCGCGGCAGTCCGCGACATCCTGACCGGCGATCAGAGTATGACCGTCTATAAGCCGATCAAGAAGTTGGCGGATTCGGTCGGCAAACTCGTTGCCGCCATGAGTAACGGCGCCAGCACGTCGGAGATCGCGACCGGGCAGAGCAAGACGACCGGTGGCGCGACGATTCCGTCCATATTCAACCAGGTGACCGCCGTCGACAAGAGTAATGTCGCGACAACGGTGGTCGCGGACGGATTCCTCTCGAAGGAAGACCTGTGCAAGGGATTGCCTGCGGGCACCGGTGGACTCTGCTGAGTGATGCTGCCGCGCGTGCGGACGCATGGGTGGGATGCGCGATACTGCGCATCCCGCTTCTGCGTGGGTGAAGAGCTTGTGCGCGTCGTGCTTTCCTGTTCGTTCGCCGGGTTCGCCCATGCTCGTGGAGGGTCATCGTGGTAGAGGGGAATAGGAGTATTAGCAGAGCGCCAACGCAGCCCGTTGATCGGCAGAGCGCACGCGGTGAGCCGCGCCTGCGTGTGACCGGGATCAGCAAGGCATATGGCGCGGTAGAGGCGCTCAGTGACGTTGATTTTGAAGTGTATGCGGGCGAAGTCGTCGGGCTTGTCGGCGATAACGGCGCGGGGAAGTCCACGCTCGTCAAAGTGCTCGCGGGTGTGATTCAGGCCGATTCCGGCACGATCTTTCGGGATGGCCGGGAGGTGCATATCACCAGCCCGAACGAGGCGACGCAGATGGGTATCGAAACCGTCTATCAGGACCTCGCGCTGTGTGACAATCTGGACGTGGTCGCGAACCTCTACCTCGGTCGTGAGGCGCAGCAGACGGTCGTTCCGGGGTTGGTGAAGCAGCTGGACGAGACGCAGATGGAAGCGCGCACCAACCAGATCCTGCGCCAGCTCGATGTCAAAATACCCTCGGTGCGCACGATTGTGGCGTCGCTCTCCGGCGGCCAGCGGCAATCCATCGCCGTGGCAAAGACGGTTCTGCGCAACCCCGCCGTGCTCCTCCTCGATGAACCGACCGCGGCGCTCGGCGTCGCTCAGACGCGGCAAGTGCTCAGTTTGATCGGTCGCCTCCGCGAGCAGGGGCTGGCGGTCGTGATGATCTCGCATAATCTGGCCGATGTCTTCGAGGTTGCGGATCGTGTCGTCGTTCTCCGGCTCGGGCGGCGCGTCGGGTCGTTCGACATCGGTGCGACCTCCTCGGAGCAGATCGTCGCGGCAATTACCGGTGCGGAATTTGGTGGCATTACGCGCGGGGCAAACGCGATGGACGCCCCGGATGAGGGATCGGAGGTGGCGCAATGAGCACCGAAACGCTCGATTCGCAAGAACTGATGCCCCCGCCACCCGGCAGGAGCCACCGTGCTCCCGGGGCGTTCTCTCGGCGGTTGCGCGGGGACCTCGGGCAGATCCCCGTCGTTCTCGCGCTCGTGATCATCGCGGTCTACTTCCAGATCGCGACCAGTGGCAACTTCCTGCGCGCGCGTAACCTGACGGAGATGATTCAGGAGATCATCACGATCGGCACCC
>JBPCPB010000014.1:0-8145 GCA_050999735.1 Thermomicrobiales bacterium
AACCAGACACAGAAGGATTCAAATTGATCCACTACCGAGAAACGGCGACGTTTAGACTGCCTATACTATCGTCAAAAAAGCATTGGCCGCTCGACATCGCGTGGTCGGAGCGGGCGCGGGACGCGGCGATTGGCGTGGTCTGCCGCCTGCTTGGTTTGCTCTGCTGGCCGCTGAGACGGATGCCGCGCGGGGGCTGGATGGCGCCGCGACGGATACTCGTGCTTAAGCCGTGTTGCATCGGCGATGTGCTCTTTACGACGCCACTGCTTGCGGCGATCAAGGCGGCATATCCCGGTAGCCATCTGACGTTCGCGACGAGCAAATGGTGCGCGCCGGTGATCGTGGAGAACCCGCATGTAGATGCGGTGCTCGATGTGCCGCCGTCCATCGGGCTGCGTGACCTGCGAGAGTGGGCGGGGCGGCTGCGGGCGGCTGGTTTCGATTGCGCCCTCGTGCCGGATCGCTCACCGCTCCTCGGATTACTCGTCGCCCTAGCGGGGATTCCGCGCCGCGTCGGGCTGGACAGCGGCGGGCGCGGCTTCCTCTACACCGATCGGGTGGCGACGCCGCCGGACGATCACGCCGTCCATGAGGCTGATCTCTATGGGCGCGTCGGCACGGCAATTGGCGCGCCGCCGCTTCCGGGGCAGGGGACGGAATACCGCCCGCCCGCCGAGGCTGTCGCGCGGGCCGCAACGATGATCGCGGAGCGGGGATGGCAGCGCCCGCTCTGGATCATCCATCCGGGCGGCGGCGTCAACCCTGGCATGGCGCTGACACCGAAGCGCTGGCCACCGGATCGCTTCGCCGCACTCGCGGACAGCTTGTTGGAATCACATGGCGGTACGGTGCTGCTGCTCGGCGCGGCGACGGATACCGATGCGGTGCAAACGGTGCGCTCCGCGATGCGCCATCCATCGGTTGATCTGACGGGCGCCCTCGATTTCGCGATGCTGGAAGCAGTGGCGCACCACGCGACGCTCTCTATCGGCAACGATTCCGGGACGACGCACTGCGCCCTCGCCGGGGGGACGCCGACGCTCTGCATCTTCGGGCCAACCGATGCGCGCCAATATGGCCTCTACGGCGGGCGCGGAATGATGGTCGTCGGGCGCGTGCCGTGGTCGCCCTGCTTCCGGCGTGGCAGGCTCGCCTGCACCTGCGGTACGATACGCTGCATGGACGCTGTGACAGTCGTGGCAGTGCGCGCCGCCGCCGATCAACTGGTTGGAGCCGCCGTTTGAGTGTAAACCTGAACCCTCAGTACCTCGCGCGCCGTGGGATGATGCGGGCGGGCGGACTGTTCGTGCACCTGTGGAAACCGCCGCCGCTCGAAGCGGTGCGCCGCGTCGTCCTCATCCGGCCCGATCATCTCGGTGACCTCCTGATGCTCACCCCGGCGCTTACCCGGCTGCGCGAGGCATTGCCGGATGTCGCGGTCACGCTCTATGTTGATCCGTCGTCGTGCCCGGTCGCCTTCAATGGACCCGAAGGGATCGCGGTCGAGGCGCACTGCTTCCCCGGCATCACGCGCGGCCCGAAACCGCACCCGGTGCGGCCATACGTGGACTTGTGGTTCATGGCGCGGCACCGCATAGAAGGGAACTACGATGCCGCGCTGATCCTCCGGCCCGACCATTGGTGGGGCGGCGGCACGGCGTGCGTCGCGCGTATCCCGCTCGTCCTCGGCTTCGATCACCGCGATACCCGCCCCGCCCTCACACAGGCGCTGCCATTCGTCCCGCGCATGCACGCCGCGCGGGCGAATCTCCTATTGATCGAAGCCTTGATCGCCCGCGCCACCGGGCAGCCACCCCGCGCCTTGCCGTCGGATGACGCGGCGCTGATGGCAGCACACCCGATGGTCTTTCACATCCCGGAGGCGGCGCGCGCGAAAGCGGCGGCACTACTGAACGGCTGGGGGCTGGATACGCCGCTGATCGCGCTCAACCCGAGCGCGGGCGCGCCCGTCAAGCGATGGCTGCCGGAGCGGTGGGCACAGGTAGCGGATGCACTCGCGGCGCGATATGGCGCGGCGATTGTCCTAACCGGCGCGCCTGGTGATGAATCGCTGACGGGCGTGGTGGCGGCCGCGATGACCCATCCCGCGCTCGATCTGACCGGCAAGACGGACTTTCCGACGCTCGGCGCGGTCTACGAGCGGGCCGCGCTTGTCCTCGGGCCGGACTGCGGCTCGTTGCATCTCGCGGTCGCCGTCCATACGCCGACGGTCCATCTCTATGGCCCCGCTGATGTCGCGCAGTTCGGGCCGTGGGGCGACCGGGCGCGGCACGTCGCGATCACGGCGGATCGGCGCGACATTCCCTGCCTCGGTTGCGGCGATCTCTCACTCAGCCGCCCGCCCGCGCCGCCCTGCCTGACGATCCTTGAAGCGGCGGACATCCTCGCCGTTGCTGACCGCCTGCTCGCGCTGCCATGCGCCCGCTAACGATCGCCGTGGATGCGAGCCGGACGCTGCCCGCGTACCGCACCGGGACGGAGCAGTACAGCGTCTTTCTGCTACGCGCCTTGATGGCGATGGAGACGCCGCACCGATGGGAACTGTACGCGCCCGGCCCGCCGCCGGACGACCTACTGCCGCTGCCGCCCCGCTGGGAATGGCGGACGATTCCCTTGCCGCGCCTCTGGACGCATCTGCGGCTCTCGTGGGAAATGGCGCGCCACCGCCCGGATGTTCTTTTTATCCCGGCGCATGTCGTGCCGGTCATTCATCCGCGCGCGACGGTCGTGACGATTCACGATCTCGGCTATCGCCGTTTCCCGGAGGCGCATACCGCGTCGGCGCGCCGCTCCCTTGATTGGTCCACGCGGTGGAGCGTCCGGGTGGCACGGCGGGTGATTGCGGTTTCCGGCGCGACCCGCGATGATCTGGTGACGATGCTTGATGTACCGGAGAAGAAAATCACCGTCGTCCATCACGGCGTCCGCCCGGTCGTGAACCGGCTGCCGGATGATGCGGTGCGGGCAACGGTGGCGCGTTTGGGAATCACCCGGCCGTACGTCCTTTTTCTCGGTACCGTGCAGCCACGCAAGAATCTTCAGCGGCTGATCGGCGCGTTTCGGCATGTCGTGGACGCGGGATTGCCGCATACGCTGGTGATCGCCGGGCGGATGGGGTGGCTGGCGGAGCCGATCCGCGCGGCGGTGACGGCGTGCGGACTGACCGCGCGCGTTCACTTCGCGGGCTACGTGGCGGACGGCGATCTGCCCGCGCTCTACACCGGCGCGGACGCCTTCGCCTTTCCGTCGCTCGCCGAGGGGTTCGGCATGCCCGCGCTCGAAGCATTATCGTATGGCGTGCCGGTCGTCGCATCGGACACGACGAGCCTGCCGGAGATCGTCGGTGATGCCGGCCTGCTCGTGGACCCGGAAGACGAAGCGGCGCTCGGCGCGGCGCTCGTGCGGGCGCTCGCGGATGCTCCACTCCGCAGCCGCCTCGCCCTCGCCGGGCCGGAGCGGGCGGCGCGATTTTCATGGGAGCGATGCGCGCGCGAGACGCTCGCCGTACTGGAAGGGGCGGCGCGATGAATGAGGCGATGCACCGCGTGCTCGTCGTCAAACTCGCCGACATCGGCGATACCATCGGCACGTTGCCCGCGCTCCGCGCGCTCCGCGATTTGCTGCCGGACGCCCGCATTGACGCGCTCGTCGCCCCCGGCGCGCGGGCCGTGCTCGAACGCGAGCCGTCTGTCAGCGAAGTCCTGACACTGGCGAAGGAAGCGTACGATGCGCCGCGTGGCATGGCGAACCCGCGCGCGATCCAGGACCTCGCCCGATTCGGTGGCGAACTCCGCAAGCGGCAGTACGATGCCGTGATCTTCTTCCACCACCTGACGACTGCCTGGGGCGCCGTGAAATATCGCGCGCTCGCCCGCGCCACCGGCGCGCCGATCCGTGCCGGGCTTGACAACGGGCGGGGCGACTTCCTCACCCACGCGGTGCACGATCACGGCTTTGGCGCGCAGCCGGAATGGGCGTACTGGCTTGCGGTCGTCGGCCTGCTCGGCGCGACCGCGCGCAATCCACAGCCCACCGTCGCGGTGGCTGAAGACGCGCGGGCAACCGCTCGGACACTGATCGGTACGGGCGCACCGTACATCGCGCTCCATCCCGGCATCGGTGGGTTCAGCACGGCGCGGCAATGGTCTCCGGCGCGCATGGCAGCAGTCGGCCAGACGCTCGCGGCGGACGGCTACCGGCTCGTGATTACCGGCGGGCCCGATACCCATGCCCGCGACGCGGCGGACGAACTGCTGCGGCATCTCGGCGCGACACCCGCGCATGATCTCACGAGCAGATCCGACATCGCGGTTTCAGCGGCGGTCTACGCTGATGCCGCGCTCTTTATCGGCAGCGATAACGGGATGGCGCACCTCGCGGCAGCGGTCGGCGCGCGGGCCATCGTCATCTTTGGCCCCTCGAATCATCGCGCGTGGGCGCCGTATGGGGCCGTGGAATGCAACCCGGGCGCGCTGGCCGTGCCGCCCGGCGCGCGGGTCGTCGTGCTCCGCAGCACGATTGCCTGCTCGCCCTGTTTTTACACCGGCTACACGCTCGGCAGGCCGCTCGGCTGCCCGTCACGAAACTGCCTTGACCACGTTCAAGCAAGTGATGTCCTTGTTGTCGCGAATCTATTGTTGGACTCTCCTCCTACACGCGATTATCTGGACGAGATCGAAGGCAGAATGGGCGGTTAGGAAATGAGCGTTCAAACAGACGTCCGCGACGAGTTACTCGCCACCATCCTGAAGACGGCGCCCGTCGGCATCCTCGTGATCGAGTCCGACACGCTACGGATCTTGCTCGCCAATGAGCAGGCCAAGGCGATCCTCGATCCCGAATGGCACGATCGCGATCTCACCGGCTATTCATTCCGGGACGTATTCCCCGAGACGCTCGCGACGCAATTTCACACAGTCGTACAGGAAATCGCGCGCACCGGCACGGCATTGCACATCCAGGACTATGCGTACGACGGTTTCGCGCGCGGGCGCACGTACTGGAACGACGATATTACTCCGTTGCATGACGATGCCGGGCATTGTTACGCCGTGATGCTCACGTTGACTGAGACGACCGCGCACGTCCTTGCGCAACAGCGGCTGGAGGAGACGAACACCGCCCTTACCGCGATTAACGTACTCGCGCTGCGCGCCAATGCGACGACGGACCTGCCGACGATCTTCCAGTATGCGCTCGATACCCTGATCGAACTCCTGCATCTCGACCAGGGTGTGGTCGGCATCGTTAATGTCGCGGACCGAACGCTCCACCTCGTGGCGGATCGCATGCCCCGGCACCCCCGTCACGGCACCCCGATCCCCCTCGATGAGACCTTCACCCTTCGTGCGATTGAGCAGTACACCTGTCCCGTCGTGATCGAAGATGTCGTGTCCGACCCACGGCTGTTGCCGCTCGAGCGAACGATCTTCGCTGCGAACGGCGCGCGCGCTCTCCTGCTCGTGCCGATTCTCGTTGAAGGCGCCTGGTATGGCGTAGTGGTATTGCACGCAACGAGCGCGCCACGCACGTTTACCATGGACGAAATCGCGTTGTCAGAGACGGTCAGCAACCAACTCGCGGTTGCCGTCCGCAATGCGCAACTGTACGAGCAGACACAGCAGCGGATGACCGAACTCGCGACGCTTGCCGAGGTGAGCGCGACCGTCGCGGCCTCGCTCGATTTCGATGAGGTCGTGAATCGCGTCCTCGCCGCGATCGCCACGCTCATCCCGCATGACCGGGCGTTCCTGATGCTGGACGAAACGCCGGATGCGCTGCGCGTGGTCGCCGCACGCACGGTTTCCGCATCAGGTGGACCGCAACTCGGCGAGTTCGTTCCCAAGAAGGATAGCCTCAACGGGTGGGTGTTTGCGCATCGCCAGCCACTCTGTGTCGCGGACCTTCGCGATCCGCGCATCACGATACCACGTTTTATTCCTCCCCTGCGCGACCCCGATCTCCGGGCGGCGCTCTGCGTGCCGCTCATCGCGCGCGAGCGGGCCATCGGCACGATCTATCTGGCTCGGTATGTCCCGGATGCCTACACGGATGAGGATTTGGAGCGGTTGCGCACTGTGGCGACGCAGGCAGCCGCCGCGATTGCCAATGCACGCCTCTACACGCAAAGCGTGCAACAAGTGGGCCAGTTGCAGCGGCTCAATGACGAACTGGAGACACTGCGGGAAGTCGGCCTCGCGACGACCGGAACGCTCGATCTCCCGGCCGTCCTCCGCCGCGTGCTGGGCGAAATTGCGCGCGCCGTGCCGTACCAGCAGGGGATGATCTGCCTCGACGTGCCGGAACGAGGGGTGTTGCGCGTCGAGGCGGGCACGGGTTCCGTGATCGAACCGCTGATGGGTACCGAGATGCAGATTGACCAGAGCCTGAACGGGACCGTCTACACGCGCGGCGAAACGATCTGCGTGGAGGACTTCTGGGAATCGGACGAATGGCTGGCCCGCTCGCACCGCATCAACGTGCAACCGGACGAGTTGCGCAGCATCCTCTGCGCCCCCCTCCGCATCGGCGGGCAGAGCATCGGCACGATTTATCTCGCCCACGGCAAACCGGCGATCTATCACGCGGAGGATATTGATCGGATCGAGCGATACAGCAGCCAGGTCGCGGTCGCGGTGGCGAACGCACGCCTCTTTGCACAGGTGCGGCGGCAAGTGGACGAATTGCGCTCGCTCAACTCCGAATTGGAGACGATGCACGAGATTGGTATGGCCATCAGCACATCGCTTGATCCGTCAGTCGTCCTCCCGCGCGTGCTTGCGGAAATCCGCCAAATCATTCCTGCCGAGTCTGGCTATGTTACCCTCCTCGAACCGGACGGTGAGACACTGCGCATTGTCGGCGATTTCGGCTTCGACACATCCCGGACGGGCGAGCGGATGCCCGTTGGGAAGAGCATCAATGGGCAGATCATCACGTCCCGGCGTACCTTCCGCATTGGCGATGTCTGGGCCGACCCCGCGTGGCAAGCGACGTGGCATAACGCTCCCGCACAGATCGCGCCGCGTATGCGCAATCTCCTCGGCACGCCGCTGATCGTCGCCGGGGCGGTGATTGGGACGCTCTATCTGGTTCACAGCGAGACGGATGTTTTCACTGAGCGGGACGAGGCACGGATCGAACAATATGCAGCCCAGACGGCAATCGCGGTTGCGAATGCGCGATTGTATGAGCAGATCCGGAGCCAGGTGGCGGAATTGCGCCAGTTGAACGGTGAACTCGAGACGGCGAACCAGCACAAGAGCGAATTTCTCGCCACAATGAGCCACGAATTGCGCACGCCCCTGAACGCGATCATCGGCTTCGCGGAATTGCTGGCGGATGACATCGTCATTAATGAAGACGAACGCCGCGAATGCCTGGTAGACATCCATTCCAGCGCGCAGCATCTGCTCTCGCTGATCAACGATGTGCTCGATGTCGCCAAGATCGAGTCCGGCAAAATGGAGATACGCCCCGTCGCCTTCGCGGTCGCGGATGAACTACGGGAAGCCGAGCGCGTGATGACCCCACTCATTCTCAACAACCGCCAGACGCTCTCCGTCGCCGTCGCGCCGACAACGCCGCTGATCTACGCGGATCGGGCGCGGTTCCGGCAGATCATCCTCAATGTCCTCTCGAACGCGAACAAGTTCACGCCGGAGGGCGGGAGCATCACTGTTGAGGCGGTAGGGAGTGGCGATCAGGTCTGCATCCGTATCACGGACACCGGCATCGGCATCCACCCGGAGGACGCGCCCAAAGTCTTCGAGGCGTTCCGGCAGATTGACGGCTCGCTCTCGCGCCGCTACAACGGTACGGGCCTCGGCCTGGCTCTCACCCAGCGACTCGTCGAATTACAAGGCGGGACAATTGGCTTCGAGAGCGAGCCCGGCGTCGGCACGACATTCACGATCACGCTGCCTGCTGCGCGGGAAGGACTGCGGGCTGATACCCTTTCACAATAAAGTGTAATACCCTGTGTAGGGGCGATGCTCGAATCGCCCATAGGCATCAAGATAAGGATACGACCGATGTACGTACTCGCTTTGATGACCACCCGTCTCGATGGTCGTTCGTGCGATGCGCTCGTCGTCCCTCGGGTTTCCGTTCGCCAACGGAGTC